>LJZT01000002.1 GCA_001314905.1 Phormidium sp. OSCR | reverse complement strand
CCGTAGGGCATACGGGAACTAACGCCTCTGGAGATATCGACCTCTGCCTTGGTGGGGAAACTCCTCAAGGTAAGTCGAGTCGTAGAAAGAGGAAACCCCGACAGAGTGATGGTGGGAATCCCACGCTATATTCTTTGAATTAGCGTGGGAGGATGTCAACAGTGTCGGAATGTCTCTGATTCTCGTCAGCGTTGGCCGCCAACTCCGGGGCTGGGGTCGCAGTTTTCTCTATCTCGGCCTTCTGGGACTGTCTCTGTCCACCAGTGAACTGCTTTTGAATCAACTCAATGATGTTGGCTGGGAGGTTGGCTGGGGCGATCGCGGTGTTGCTCTAGCCTTACTCATGGCGGCTGTCATGACTCTCTATCGAGGTTTCCGCCCGCAACTGGCACAGTATTTACAGGTTCCCCAGCAACGGTTAAGCCAAATTGCCCATGGTCACTGGGGTGTGGGAACTTTGATTCTCGGGTCGGCGGCGACAGCACCCATCCGCCAGCCTCTGTTGGCCCTAATCACGGGGGGAGTCTTTACCACCTATGCTCTCTGGCAAAGTCGTTCCCCAGACCATTCCCCCGCAACCCGCACCTGGCTCTATCTGGGAGTCGCTCAAGGCTATGCTGTGCTGACGATTGGGGTTACGATCGCCGGCCAACAGGCATTGATTCTACCCTGGTTTGGGGCGATCGCCGTCCTCTTGGCCCTAGGAATGCGTCACGCTCCCTGGCCCGCCTGGGGTTGGCATCCACAGCCTTGGCAGCAAGTGGCCCGAGTCTTGCCGGCCATTGTGGGGGTTTTGACGGTTGACGAGGTGCATCCTCTGAGTCTGTTGGCGATCGCCCTGTTCTACATCGCCGCTCGCCAGTGGGAACACCAGGTTCGCTGGCATTATCTCGCTCTAACTGCCCTCTGCGGCCTCGCCAGTCAGGGACTTGAGGCCTTTGAGATTAACGCTCCCATCCTTGGGTTTGCCCCCATTACTCTTTCGATTCTCTATATCACCCGCGTTGACCCCTTTTTCCAAGATGACAAGGAACGAAATCTACGCCATCAACTCCGTCTTGGAACCCTAGCCCTCTTTTTTGCCCTCAGCTATCTACCAACCCATTGGTCGATTATCGGCAGTCTCAGTCTTTTGCTTCTCCTGGCGGGGTTGAGTTTAAAAATTCGTGCCTTTCTATTTGTGGGTACCAGCTTTTTTGTAATTACAATTTTTGAGCAATTTATTGTTTTCGGAACTCTATACACCCTCTCAAAATGGATACTAGGTTTAGGATTCGGCGTGATTTTAATTTTAGCAGGTGCTATTTTTGAATCCCAAAAAATCAAAATCCAAAATGCCCTAGAAGAGTACAGATTGCGTTTGCAAGATTGGGA
Source organism: Phormidium sp. OSCR (assembly GCA_001314905.1). Taxonomy (GTDB): domain Bacteria; phylum Cyanobacteriota; class Cyanobacteriia; order Cyanobacteriales; family Geitlerinemataceae; genus Sodalinema. Next base: position 135,616 of record LJZT01000002.1, on the reverse strand, counting down.
ATAACACAGACGACCAGCCGACGACCAGCCGACGACCAGCCTAGACTTATTTATCTCCATATTGCTGTGCAAAGTGTTCCCGAAGTAGGCTATGCACAAAGTGATAGCCTCCACCCACCCGTTGCAAAAAACCTCGTTCCGTACAGTATCGTAAAAACTTACTGTAATTCCAAGGACTATATCCAAATATCCATAACGTAAAACGGAGAGCAAAATGAGAAATAACACTATTTAATCCTCCCGCAAATGCCCCAAAGAGAAACCCCAGTACTAACCCTTCCCGGATGAGCCGCCAAAGTCCTACGGGTTCATTTAGATAATGAATCGACAAGGGAATTAAAAAACCCACTGGAACAAACATAAACCCAAAAATAAATGAGTTAATCAAAGACCGATAAATACCTTGATTATCATCTGTTTTGCTATCAATTTCTCCCCCAACAAATGCCTCAACCAAGCCCCCAATTACTCCCACGACAGTACCAAAGACTTGACCAATGGCAATCCCTCCTAAAACGCCAATCCAAATTCCACCAAAGCGTTCCCCAATGAGTCCACCCGTTAATCCTCCCATTAACCCCACCACCCAGCCGAGAAACAAACTTTTAGTGATAATCCGATAAAGCTGTTTTGAGGCAAGTTTACTAGAAAAATGAATTGTCTCAACGGTCTTGATTTCTCGAATTAAACCTCCCACTACCCCCACTATTAACCCGACAGCAATCCCCCCTAAAAGACCTCGTATCAGCCCATCAATAACGCCATAAATTAGGCTAAATACCAAACCAACGACGATTCCTAAAGCCAGCCCCATAACCAAGCCATAAACGAGCTTGTAGGGGCGTTTTAACAAGAAATAAGGCTGTAATTTCTCGATAAAAAACTCAGTTTGATTCTCCTCAATCAAGCGTGAAGCGAGCCAACCCAGCCAATGTTTGGTTTGTTCATCGTCTTGATACGGTTTCTGGCCATGGCGAGTTGCAGCTAAGTTTGCACCACCGAGATACCGCCGTTGGAGTCGAGTTTGGATATAGGCTTCAAAGAGAACCTGTCGTCGTTGTTGTGGAAGAACAGACTGGTTCCAAATATCTGGAGGTAAGTTGTCACTCGCTAAGACTAAAATAGTTAAAAATAAAGGAGAGCGAGCCAAGCCATGGTCAGGATTCATGATATCACTATCATAGCGAATGGCTTGCCAAAGCCAGTCACATTTGGCTTGCTGTAAGTACCCTTGAATTTGGCGGTCACTGAGCGGTTGAAGAATTAAGGCACCATTTAAGCCCAAATGCTGGTTATACAGTTGATATTCTTCGAGGCGACAACAGACAACTAAGGGAATCCCACTCCAATCAGGAAGAAACTGATTTAAAGACTCAATACAGCTTTCTTGACATTGAGACATGAGTTCATCAAGACCATCGAGAAGGGGCAAAATGCGTCCTCCATCGAGCCATTTTTGGGCGACATCTTGACGAATTCCATATTTGAGTTTGAGATCTACGATAATCCAACTGCGGATATCTTTAAAATGACTCGTCCAAGCTGAGAGATTCAGCAGGACAGGAACAGGATCTGTGGCGGCTTTTTCGGCCCGCTCAACGAGGGTTTGAGCCAGTTGTAGGAGAACGGTGGTTTTCCCAGAGCCGGGTGCGCCAAGAATGAGTAAGCGTCCGCCAATATCGGGGCGATCAAAGGTATCAATAATTCGATTATTGTGGCCAACTTGTTGCTGGGGAGCCTGGCCTAATTTAACATCAATTGACCAGGGGGCGATCACCTGACTGGGATCTTCAGTTTTGTCGAGTTCGAGGTACACTCGATGGTGGAGCGATCGCGACAGACGACCCGCTACCTCATTTTTAACCGCGTTGAGCAATTTGGCTTCACTGGGCTCCCGTGCTGTGCGGCTTGACGTCCCAAAATTCTGTACCATTTGGGAAATGTTAACCTGAGCCGCATCATTGGGGTTAATTCCCTGTTGTTGATAATCGCCCCCCATTGTCCTCCTAGCTAAAGTTTTGTTGAATGGTTTGGTTGAAGTTAGCGCTTCCTTGGTCGTTAATCACAATTCCCTGTTGTTTGCGCTGGTCAACTTTGATTTCCATGGGAGGAAATTGTCGTTCTACTTCTTCGACAACTCCCGCAAGTTGTGGGTCTTGGACTTCTTCTTGAACCATCTCGGCGACCAGTTTTGGGTTATCAAAGGGGTTATCATGGCTGGGAAAGCGTGATTCGAGTCGTTCCCCTAAGAGGCTGATACCATTTTGGAGGCTCGTCGATAAACTCGATGCGGCTGATTTCATGGGAGGTAGAGCAATTTCTAGCATCTCTTTGGATACCATCTCACCGGTGTTTTCCGCTGCTTTAGTCAACATGACCGATGCAATTCCCGCTAAACCTAATTCCAGAGGCCCCATAAACAACTTCTCCTAGTTTGAATGTACCCGTTTTATCTAACATAGTCTGACGGCATGAAACAAGATAGGGGGTGAGGGGTCTTATCCCACATTAAGAGGTCTCATTTCGAGTCAATCTGTGCCGTCTTCGTTGTTCAATTTAAGCGATCGCCGTCAAGTTGTCAGAGGAGTAAGACCCCTCATGGGTGTCATCAATTTGGGGAATTGGGGGCGAGAAACATAACTCTGATGGCGAGATGGCACTATCTCATCTTGCACCATTTCATGAGGTTTCAGGCTTGATTTTTAAAAAGCTATCAAGTAATGATTTCCTGGCTCTTTCAAATCTGGGTCGATTTCATCACCTCTTGACTCACGTGTCATACAACGTCGGGACTGTCACAGACTGCAAGGAAATTTAGGTAAATTTCCGGAGATACTGTAGAGAGTTAGTTTAGAGACACCGAACAAAATTCACCCTATAAATTCTGTGATTATGACCCATACCTCTTCAATATCGAGCGCACTCCCGCCTGAGGAACAGGCAAATCTCAAAAAATCTCTGGATTACGGTTCTGTCAGTTCTCTGACAGAGGTTTGGTCCATCGCCAGCGATCGCTTCGGAAACCTCACGGCCCTCGATGACCCCCATAGTAAACCGACGGTCAAACTCTCCTATCGAGACCTTTGGCAAGAGATTCAGACCTTCGCCACGGCGTTACAACGTCTGGGCCTAGACTCACTCGACGACTTACCGCCGCGCGTGGTGCTATTCTCGGAAAACAGTCCCCGCTGGTTCATTGCCGATCAGGGAATTATCGCCGCCGGGGCCGCCGATGCGGTGCGATCGAGTCAAGCCGATCGCGATGAACTTCTCTACATTGCCCAACATAGTCAAAGTCGGGGACTCGTCCTGGAAAACCTGGCCACCCTGGAGAAGTTGCAATCCTCCGACGATGAATCCTTACGTTTGAGCCAGGATATCGCCTGGGTGGTCTTGCTGTCCGACGAAACTCCCCCCGAAGACAGTCCCGTACAGATTCTCAACTTCAGTCAGTTTATGGCCCTCGGGGATGCAGCCCGCTTCAAACTCCCTAAAAGCGATCGCAACACCCTCGCTACCCTCATCTACACCTCAGGTACCACCGGTCGTCCCAAAGGCGCTATGTTGACCCATGGCAACCTCTTGCATCAGATTAACGCCTTCCGTCATGTCTTCGTTCCCCAAGCCGGCGATCGCGCCCTCAGCATCCTCCCGAGTTGGCACGTGTACGAGCGCACCTGTGAATACTACCTCCTCTCCCAAGGCTGCGCCCAACTCTACACCAGCCTACGCTACTTCAAAAACGACCTCAAAGAACACCAACCCCACATCATGATTGGCGTTCCCCGTCTCTGGGAATCGATTTATGAGGGCGTGCAAAAGAACTTCCGCGACCAACCAGCCAACAAACAAAAACTGGTCAACTTCTTCATCGGCGTCAGTCGTCGCCATCTCCAAGCGCAAAACATCCGCGATCGCCTAACCCTCGATGGGACTCCTCCCTCATCACTCAAGCGATTGACCGCTCGTCTGCAGGCCCTGGCCCTGAGTCCTCTCCACAGCTTGGGTCATAAATTAGTCTATGGCAAAGTTCAGGCCGCAACCGGAGGAAAAATCAAGTTTCTCATTAGTGGTGGTGGCTCTTTAGCACAACATATTGATGAGTTTTTTGCCATTATCGGTATTAACCTGCTCGTAGGCTATGGTCTGACGGAAACCGCTCCCGTCTTAACGGTGCGTCGTGCTTGGTCCAATTTACAGGGGTCGGCGGGACTTCCCCTAGTGGACACGGAAATTCGCATTGTCGATCCTGAAACGGGTCATTTACTAGCGCCAGGGGACCGGGGATTGGTCCTCGGCCGCGGTCCTCAGGTGATGGATGGCTATTTCAACAACCCAGAAGCCACTCAGAAGGCTATTGACAGCGATGGTTGGTTTAATACCGGCGATTTAGGCTGTTTACTGCCGGGGGGGCACCTGCGTCTGACGGGACGGGCCAAGGACACCATTGTTTTGACCAACGGTGAGAACATTGAACCGCAACCGATTGAGGATGCTTGTGTTCGCAGTGCTTATATTGACCAAATTATGTTGGTCGGACAAGATCAGCGGCAACTCGGGGCCTTGATTGTACCCAATTGGGAAGCGTTGGCTCAATGGGGAACCCGCCAAGGCTTAACGGTCAATAGCGAGGCGGTTCCCCCTCTGGATTTGAGTCAAGGACCCGTTCAGCAATTGTTCCGGGAGGAACTCAATCGGGAGGTGAAACAGCGTCCGGGTTATCGGGCCGACGATCGCATTGGCCCGTTTCGTCTGGTGCAAGAGCCGTTCTCGATGGACAATGGCATGATGACACAGACCCTAAAAATTAAACGGCCGGTTGTACAGGAGCGCTACCGCGATACCATTAACGAGATGTTTGGCTAGGACTTGTGGCCCATTCCCAGACGTCAATGACCTATCAAGAGAGATTCATGGAACTCGATAACTCGAAACTACTGCTCAAGCGTAATATCACGATTGTGGCGATCGTCACCCCTAAATGGAAGGAGGAGGCGCAACAACAATTACAATTGCAAATGGATCGCCTCGATAGCCAACTCCAGCAGTTGGAAATGCAGGCTCAGCAAGCGGTCTCGGAACTGAAAGCTAAAAGCACTCAGCCCCTCGGTCCTCAGGCGCAACAGCAGATTGATAATCTGCAAATGCAAGTGAATCAGCGCAAAGCTCAGTTCTTGGAACAGAAAAATCAGATCTTGCAACAGTTACAACAAGTGCAAACTGTTGAAATGGAGCAAGAGGTGAATCAGGGGCAAATTGAAAACCTCTTTTATGTGGGCAAAGGTGACAATTTGGTTCAAAAACTAAAAGTTGAAGTGGTGATTAAAGATGGAGAAATCATCGATATTCGCGGCGAACTTTAAGTCGTCTCTCGTGCGATCGCCCTGTTAATTTTTTTCGGTGTTTAGGGACATTAACTGTCCCTTTTTTTATTTATTTTTTATCTATTTTTGGGTGCATCTCAGTTAGACAAGTTTGAACCCACCCCGCGCTATCGCGCACCCCTCCGATGGAGGGGAAATATTTGAAAAATCCCCTCCATCGGAGGGGTAGGGGTGGGTTCTCTGAAGTGATCGTAAAAGTGAGATGAACCCCTATTTTTTGTGGTGACTAATCTCAGTGTTTTTACGGAATTATCCTCTAACCTCAAAACCTATTTGCAAATCACAATTGAGAATCTATACTAATAATCATGTTAAAACAGCTACAGTTCCTCCGAAATATTCTGATGCACTCCTATCTCCCCGTCTGGCTAACACTTGTGCTTGGCTCCCTTTTGTCAGGGGGGACAGCGATTTTCGTAGCGACCCAGGAAGTGCAAACTCTGCAACGTCAATTCCCAAGACGGGTTAACCATCTTGCACTTGCTTTGCAACAACGTATCGAAGGATCATTACAGGGAACTCTGACCACCGGACGTTTTGTGCAAACCCATTCCCAGATCGATGAAGCACAATTGAACCACTTTACCGACTCGATTTTTCCTCAGTATCCTGGTTTACTGGAATTAGGTTGGGCAGTTAACCGTTCTGAGGATGAGTTTAGGGTCATCGCCGCCAAACAGTATCGGCTTCAAGTCTCTTCCCAGAGTACCAGTGAACTGCCCGAAATCTTGGACGACTGGGCGATCGCCAATGCGGTCCAAAGTCGCCGCAGTCGAGTCAGTCGTACCCGCTTTGACCCACAGGTTCGAGATTATTGGTTTAACCTCTATTATCCCATTTATGATCAAGTCGTGTCGGAGGAGGGCGATTCCGCTCTCGGGGAAGATAATCCTAAAGTGTTGGGAGTTGTTTATGGAACCTATCGCCTCAAAGAAATGCTGCGGCTGACTCTGGGAACCCTGGATATCCGCAATCTGGATTTCTATTTATTCGAGATGACTGTGGATATCCTCGATTCATCCCTGCTGAAAGAAAACTCGATGGCCCAGGAGAACTTTTTGTTCTTCTATGATGCCGAAACTCGCACTCTGGAGTCGAATTGGCAACAAATCCCCCCAATTCAGATGACTGAGGGAGATTACTGTCCAGTTCAGCCCAATCATAACTGTATTCGTAGCCTCAACGTCGGCGATCGCGAGTGGTCGATGTTGATTGTGCCACGGTTAGACCGAGGCCAATTGTCTTGGCGGGTGGGGAGTACCCTCGCCATTGGCCTACTCGCAACCGGGTTGCTGGCCAGTTACCTGCGATCGCTCCTCAAACATCATAACCAAACGGAACGCCTCAATGAGCATCTCAGTGCTGAACTCGACATCTCACGACGACTCCAGAAAATGCTCCTTCCCACCCCCCATGAACTGCAAAAAGCCAGCGAACTCGAAATCGCCACCTACATGGAACCCGCCGATGAGGTGGGGGGAGACTATTATGACATCCTCATTGGCGAGAAATCCATCAAAATCGGCATCGGCGATGTCACGGGCCATGGCTTGGAAAGTGGCGTTCTGGCCATCATGGTCCAAACCGCCGTCCGTACCCTCGAAGAATGTCAGGAAACGGACCCCCGTAAGTTTCTCGATGTTATCAACCGCACCATTTACCAAAATGTGCAACGGATGCAGAGTGACAAGAACCTGTCGTTATGTCTGATTGACTATCACGACGGTCTCCTGAAACTCAGTGGCCAACATGAGGAGGTCATTATTGCCCGCGAGGAGGGGATTGAACGAGTTGACACCATTGATTTAGGCTTTCCCATTGGCCTGGACACCAACATTCTGGAGTTTATCAACGGTCAGCATCTGTATCTAAACCCAGGCGATGTAGTCGTCCTTTACACCGACGGGATTACGGAAGCCGAAAACCGGCACAAGCAACTCTATGGGATTGAGCGACTTTGTCAGGTGATTAGCCAGCATCGTCAATACACCGCCGAGGTGATTCTCCAAGGGGTGATTGACGATGTCCGCCGCCATATTGGCCAACATAAGGTCTATGATGATATCACCCTGTTGGTGATTAAACGCCGGCCTCGCGTCTCCCCCTCAACTGGGGAGTTTATTGTGGCGAAAAGCGCCGTCCCAAGCCTTCGGTGAGGGAATAACTCATCGCTTGTAACCACAGCCAGAGGGAGGGATAGCGTTTTTCAGCCCAGGGTTGCGCCCAACGGCTAAAGCGGGGAATCCAACTGAGACTCCAACCCACAAGGGCTTCTTTGGTGAAGTTGACGTAACTCCCAGTCCAACGCAGCAAGTCCCAAGGGCCAGCCAGTTGCCAAATCCAGAGGAGAATTTCGGGATGTTGGACGGCGGCTTTGAGGGCTAGGCGGTTGAATAGGCCCCAACTGGTACGGTCTTTGATGAAGGTTTCGGCCACCTCTAGGGGTTCGTCGGCCAGCAGGCCGAAGAAGACATTGAGCATGGCGTTGATTTTTTGCGGGGCGATGCTTTTACCCGTGGGAACCATCATCCCTTTGGAGAACAGCCAGGTGACGGCGACGTTGCTTTGATAGGCTCGGATGCGATCGAGATTGGTCGCATCCAGGAGATCATGGGTTAGGGCTGTATCGAGCAGTTGCGTCAGCCGTTCCATATTGCGCACCAGGGAGCCGAAACCGGTGAAGATGAGGGGAGACTGCAAGGAGGCGGCGTCACCGATGGCCACGAGACGGTCCCAGGCCACTTGGCGATCGCGGCTACCTTGGCTAAAATGTCCAGGAATATAGCCGAAGGTGGCTTTACGCCATTGCAGTTTGTCCACATCACAGCGGCGATATTCGGGCAGAATGTGGAAGAAATCCTCGTACATCTCCAACAGGGAACCGGGGTTCTCGGGGTGGATTTGGTGGTAGTGGAACAGATAAATGGTTACTTCCCCATTGCGGCCGGGGAAGAGTTCCCAAATCAGTTGTCGCCCTCGGGAAATATCACCGTGGGAATTGAGAACATCGCCAAATTGATGGTCCCACACTTGGGGGTCAAAGCCTCCAGAAATGGCGGCGCCGACGGTGGGACAGACGCTGTTAAAGGTGCGGCCACCGTTGAGTTGCCAGGCGATGGGGGAAGCGCTCCCCATGGCATCGACGACTAAACGCCCCCGAGCCTGTTTACGCTCACCGCTGGGCAGATGGCGGGTTTCAACTTGGGCCACAGCCTCACCAATGTCGGCGCTGACAAATTCCGTTTCATCCCAAATTACACCGCCGGCGGCCTGCAGTTTGTCGCCGCAGAGTCTCAGCAGTTGTTCGGCATCGACGGAGATGTTGAGGACTTTGGGAGTATGCAGAACTTTGGCTTGGGTTCCGGGGGGATTGTTGGCATCGAAGAATTTGTTAAAGCCGTCGTTGTATTCGCAGGCGATGACCGCTTCAAATTCTTCGGGGGTAAAGAGTCCGAGGTTAATCAGGCTTTGGAATTCATCGCGGGAGATGTTCCATTCTCGGTTCATACGTCCGAAGGGCAACCGTTCGATAAGCAGCACCCGATAGCCCCGGCGAGCCATGACGGCGGCGTGAATGACCCCGAGGGCACCTCCGAGATAAATCAGGTCATAGTCGGGGTCGCCGGAGTTGCTGGCTTCGACGTTGAACTCGACGACTTTTTTCGGGGTTTCGGGGTTGAGAACTCCCTCCCGCCAGCGTTTTTCCCACCAATAGACCCGATTCAGGTCATATTCGCCATTGGGAATGGTTTGAAAATGCTTGACTGTTTCTGGATAATGTGGTAGAAGTGCCTCAAATATCGACTGCTGCGAGAGATCAATTTCGGGCAGTTGGGGATAGTGAGGGGGAAACTGACGCATTGCGTCGCGTTTTAGCTTTTTGACCAGTTTTTGCTCACCGGCTAGGGGACGATCTGCCCAACGGAAGACTTTAAGATAGGTAGTTCGCTGTAACGACCAAATGAATACTGAGAGTTCACCATCTCCAAGGGGGAGGCGGAGTCCGTCGGGGGTGGCGATCGCCTCTCCTCGATTGGCCAGTGTTGGGGGTTGCCAGTCCTGGTGCAGCCAATGACGGACAGCAGCGGTATCCGGTGTGGGAATTTCCCAGTAAAGAAGTTGTTTCATCAGGATTTTACACTTGAGTAGAAGTCACTTGGGTTGTGGTGACTGAGCGTTGTCGAAGTGCGCTCACCACGGGGAGAGTCCCTCACATCACTGTCTAAAAAACCGTTATTTGGGTTGTATGTGCTTAAGTATGGATTATTCTATCCCAGAGACTGTACAGGATACGATGGAGTTGGGGCGACAACCGGTTAGCCCGGAGGTGGTGGCGGCGGCGATCGCGGGGGTGGTCCAGATGACCCGCCGCCAGGGCCGCAGTTTGGAGGACTTACTCTCGGAAGTCTTGGAGGAAGACCAATTCCTCGATGCTGAGCAACGCCATTGGCTCAGTGGTATTGTACGTCAGGCTTGGGAGGCTCTTTAGGGTCAGGGTGGGCGGGTTTAGGAGCGGCTGATGACCAGAATTACCCCGGTTAGGATCAAGCCTAACCCCACTAGGCGTAGGGGGGGAATGGCCTCGCCGAAGCCGAAATGGCCGATGAGAACGGCGATGACGTAGGCTAGGGCTGTGGCGGGGCCGGCGACGCTGAGGTTGACTCGGGTTAGCAGTAGGATGTAGGCCATGGCTCCGGCGGCGTAACCCATCAATCCTAGCAGCCGTTCTGGGGTTGAGAGAACTCCGAGCAGGAAGGCGATCGCCCCCTGGGGAGCGGTGGCCCCCAGTTTGATGGCCCCGGCTTTGAGCAGGAATTGCCCCAGAGAATTGGTTAAAATCGAGACCAGAAATAGCACAAACTCTTGTAGCGTCACAAGATTTCCCGATTGGTTGGGACGAAACAACAGTAGAGACTTTAACCTACGCGATACTCATGACTCAGACAACTGCATCGCCGCAAAATCAACAGCAAAGTCAGGCCTGGTTACGGGGCCTTTTGGCCATCGCCTGGGCTGATGGTGATTTTGATGAACGAGAACGAGAGGCGATCGCCGAGATTACCCACAATAACGCTGAACTGGCTCAACAGGATAGCCGCGAGGATGGCATTTCCCCCGAGGAACTGGCCGCGTCCCTCGGCGATGATCCTGATGTGGCGGAGAACTTCCTGAGAACTGCGGTGATGGTGGCGATCGCCGATGGAGTCTATACCCTAGGGGAAGATCAACTTCTACAAGAGTTTTGTCAAGCCCTGGGGAACTGTCCTGAAGCCCTAAAAAACCTACGTCACACCCTCGAAGATTTAGACGAGGGAGAAGATCGGGTGACGCTCCCCTCGCCCGAGGTGACGGAGTACCGGTCTGAGGAGGAGAAACACAAGGGCGATGTTCTCGCTCCTGTGCGACAATGGCTAGACCATGTTGAGGTCCATGACCCCAAAGTGGCCCGGTTCCTCTGTCGCATGATTCCCGCCAATTGTCCTTTTGAACGGGATATCAAGCTGTTTGGCAAGAAAATCGTCCATATTCCCGCCATGTGTGAACTTAACCCTCTCTATGAGCAGTTGGTGGGCTTGAGATTCCGGGCCTTGTCCTATCTTGCCGACAAATGCGGCGAAGATGTCAGCCCCTATCTTTGATAGTTAATAGTGAATAGTTAATAGTTAATAGTGAATAGTTAATAGTTAATAGTTAATAGTGAATGGTTAATAGTTAATAGTTAATAGTTGATAGTTGATAGTTGATAGTTGATAGTGAATGGTTAATAGTGTTCTATTTTAAGGTTTGTTGATACGCTCTGTGACGGGCGATCATTCTATCGCAATCCTGTTTTAATCCCTTAACTCTAAACTCTCCTAGGTGACGTAATTATGCAGTTTATTGATCGCGTTGAAATTGAAGTCGAAGGCGGAACCGGTGGCGATGGCTTAGTGGCCTTCCGTCGCGAGAAGTATGTCCCCGCTGGGGGTCCCGCTGGCGGCGATGGAGGACGGGGGGGGTCTATCTATCTGCTGGCCACGGATAATCTGCAAACCTTGTTGGATTTCCGTTACGCCCATCGCTTCCGGGCTGAGGATGGTAAACGGGGGGGGAATAATAATTGTACCGGGGCTTCGGGGGGCGATCGCATCCTGGAAGTCCCCTGTGGAACCGTGGCCTATGACCTCGAAACCGGAGAAATTGTCGGCGATTTAGTTGAACCCGGCCAACAAGTTTGTGTCGCTGAAGGCGGAAAGGGAGGTCATGGAAACCGCCACTATCTCAGCAACCGCAACCGCGCCCCAGAACTGGCTCAGGAAGGACGACCGGGGCGCATTCGTCAGTTACGCTTAGAGTTAAAATTGCTGGCGGAAGTGGGGATTATTGGCCTGCCCAACGCCGGGAAATCGACCCTCATTTCCGTCCTCTCGGCGGCCCGTCCCAAAATTGCCGATTATCCCTTTACCACCCTCGTTCCCAACTTGGGCGTGGTGCGTAAACCCACAGGCGATGGGACCGTATTTGCCGATATTCCCGGATTGATTGCTGGTGCTCATGAGGGGTTAGGCTTAGGTCATGAGTTTTTGCGTCATATTGAGCGGACGCGGGTCTTATTGCATCTCGTGGATGTGACGGCGGAGAATCCCCTAGAGGATTATCGCGTGATTCGCGAGGAGTTAGTGGCCTATGACCGGGGCTTACCGGAGCGTCCTCAGATTATCGCCTTGAGTAAATTGGATGCCTGCGATCGTACTCCCGAAGAAATCCAAGACCTCAGCACCGCCTTAGAACCCGATTCCGACTATCCCATCCTCCAAATTTCCGCCGTAGCCCAGCAAGGGTTAGATGAACTCCTCAACACTGTCTGGGAAGTCCTCGACCAAGGGGAACCAGAATTTGTTTGAGTTAGATACAAACTTGTCGGGGCGAAATATTTTTTGCCCCGACTTTTTCTCCTACGGCAACGGGTTTAATCTGCCATAAATTTCCGGTAATCCGGAATGGTAATCGTGTTCGGATATCATAGAGATGGTACACCGTTATAGCAAAAGTTGGTCTGAATGGGACAAAAAACAGGGGACAAGAAGGCAAAAGGCATAACCCACCCCGCCCTCCGGGCACCCCTCCCAGGAGGGGATGGCAAGAGGCAAGAGGTAGGAGATTCTCTTCCAACTCAGAGTATCCTTGCTGAGTGTCAATCAGGCAATCTTCGATTGCTATAGATTAATAAACTGTCCCAAGTGCCAATCTACAAACATCATCAAATACGGACACATTCATGATGGTAAACCTCGATTTCGTGGCCGGGACTGTGGACGACAGTTTGTTGAAAACCCAACTCGACAGCCCATCCCGGTGATTCCTAATCAACGGCATCAAGCCGTGAGCAAGGATTCAGGGAAAACGAGCCGTATTGAATGTTTGAATAACACCCTACGGCAGCGTGTTGAACGACTGGTACGGAAAACTTGAAATTTGAGTTATGACGTGAATGAGTGGATTAAGAAGGCCGGCTTCTTGTGCATTTTCCCCCTAGCTTTTGGTAACTTTTTCAGCAAACCCTACTTAAGCTGAACTCAGGTTCACTAGAGTTTCACAAATTACCCCAAAAAAGCCCCCTCCATTTCAGAAGGGGGCCAAACCAAATCTCAGAGGGAAAACCCGTCAGCCTCAGGGCCTACTCAACCCCCTCAATCCGGTCCTCAACCTGTTGATACAACTCCATCAGACGTTCCAAGTTCTCATCACTGGTTTCCCAATAACCACGGCCATGGACCTCCAGCAACGTTCCCACCATCTTGCGGAACGAATGAGGATTGAGATTCATCAGGCGTTCCTGCATCTCCTTATCCTTAATAAAGGTGTCATTGGCTTCCTCATAAACCCAGTTATCCACCGCGTCCGCCGTCGCCGACCAACCCATGGTGTTCACCAGGCGTTTCGAGAGTTCCCGAACCCCCTCATAGCCATGAGACAACATTCCCTCATACCATTTCGGGTTCAGCATCTTCGTCCGCGAATCCAGACGCACCGTTTCCGAGAGACTGCGAACCTGGGCATTCGCCGTCGTCGTATCAGCAATATAAGAATTGGGTTTCTTGCCATCCTTACGTAACTTCGAGACCACCTTCGTGGGGTCAGAGTCGAAGTAATGGGACACATCCGTCAAACTGATTTCCGAAGAATCCAAGTTTTGGAACGTCGCATCTGCCGTGGATAGGGCCGACTCAAACACCTTGCGGTCTTGTTCCATCATGCCGGGATTATCCGCATTGAAGGCGAAGGACTTACGAGTCAGATACATCTCTTGTAACTCCGACTCCTCCTCCCAAGTGCTGTTTTCCACCGCCAGGTTGATGTTCGCCGCATAGGACCCTGACGCATTGGAGAACACCCGAGTCGCCGCTTGACGCAGGTTAATCCCCATCTCCTCGGCTTGTTTAATCGCGTGTTTGCGAACAAAGTTCATCTCCACCGGTTCATCCGCTTCGGCAGCCATCTTAATCGCCTTATCCAACAAGGCCATCTGATTCACAAACAAGTCACGGAAGACCCCAGAACAGTTGACCACCACATCAATCCGAGGCCGGCCCAACTCTTCTAAGGGAATCAAGTCTAACTTGTTCACCCGTCCCAACGCATCAGGAACCGGTTTCACCCCAACCATCCACATGATTTGGGCCAAGGATTCCCCATAGGTCTTGATGTTGTCCGTTCCCCAAAGCACACAGGCGATGGTTTCAGGATACTCATTGCCGTTTTCCTGGCGTTGCCGTTCCACCAAGCGGTCAACCACAATCTTAGCCGCTTGAACCGCTGCCGCCGTGGGAATCGCTTGGGGGTCGAGGGCATGGATATTTTTACCCGTGGGCAAGACATCGGGGTTGCGGATGGGGTCACCACCGGGACCCGGTAGCACATATTCCCCTTCCAAGGCCCGCAACAGAGACCCCAGTTCGTTGTCCGCACAAACCTGCTTGAGACAGAAGTTGAGATACTCAATCAGCTTATCTAAAGCCTCTTTATCCACCCGATGGAAGCCAGCCGCCTTAAGAACCTCATACCAGGGTTCATCCTTAATCATCCGTTGCAGCCAGTTGCCCAGATTCTCGAGACGCACCCGACCATCGCTGTCGGTTTTCTGGGCTACCATGGCCCCAACACATTCACGAGTCGCCTCAACGATTTTCTGGTTCAACTCCACATCGGCGAGAACCCCTTTATCGTTGTTGCTGTAAATGTCTTGGATGTTGCGGTCGAGACTTTGGGCCAAGAGGCTGGGAAGTCCGACAATGCCTTCTTCTTCCCGGTCAATGCTGGCGATACTGACCAGAGTGGCAACGGCTTCTTCGGCGGTAGGCGGTTTGCCGATAACGTGTAAGCCACAGGGCAGTAACCGCGACTCAATTTCCATTAGTTGCTTGTAGACCAAGCCAACGATAGTATCCCGTTCATCTTGACTGAGGTCTTTGGCATCAGCTTCGGGGAAGTCGATATCTTTGTCGAGATTGACCATGCGGGCTTTCTCAACGATGGTGTTGACGATGGGAATGCCCCGTCCGCCATCTTTGAGGGTTTGGTAGGACCCCACCAGTTCGCCGAGTTCTTTGAGACCTTTATAAAGGCCGGCATTTTCCGCTGGTGGCGTGAGGTAGGAAATGGTTTCAGCGTAGCTGCGGCGTTTGGCGATGGTGGCTTCGCTGGGGTTGTTGGCAGCGTAGTAGTAAAGGTTGGGAATGTTGCCAATCAAACTATCGGGGTAGCAGGTTCCCGACATTCCCATTTGTTTACCGGGCATGAACTCCAGGGACCCATGGGTGCCAAAGTGGAGAACGGCGTCGGCTTGCCAAATCTGTTCGAGATAGGTGTAGTAGGCGGCGAAACCGTGGTGAGGACTGGCAGACCGGCTGAACAACAACCGCATTGGGTCGCCTTCGTAGCCAAAGGTGGGTTGGACGCCGATGAACAGGTTGCCGAACTGTTTACCGTAGACCAACAGGTTTTGCCCGTCGCTGTTGAGGGTTCCCGGTGCCGACCCCCAGTTTTCCTCTAGGCGTTTGGCGTAGGGGGTGAGGTTTTCGTATTCGTCAACGGGCATCCGATAGGCCACGTTGAGTTCGGGGCTGGCATATTGGGCGGTGGCATCATGGATGACCGCGTTCATCAACTCCTGGGGATTCTCGGGCAGGTCTTCGATGCGGTAGCCGTTGCGTTGCAGGGCGGTGGCGACTTCGTGAATGCTGCCGAAGACATCGAGATAGGCGGCGGTTCCCACGTTGCCTTTGTCGGGGGGGAAGCTGAAGATGGTGATGGCAACTTTTTTGTGCAGTTTGGGTTTACGCCGCAGGTTAGCCCATTTCATGGCCCGGGTTGCAACCGCTTCGATGCGGTCTTGCATGGCGTGGGCCTTGCCGGTTGCCCCATCGCGTCCCGAGAGAACGATGGGTTCGATGGCCCCGTCGAGTTCGGGGATGGCGATTTGTAGGGCGACTTGAATCGGGTGCAGTCCTAGGTCGCTATCTTCCCATTCTTCGGTGGTTTGGAAGACCAGGGGTAGGGCGACCATGTAGGGGCAGTTGAGCCGCTTGAGGGAGTCGATGGCTTTGGGATGGTCTTGACGGGCGGGACCGCCAACGAGGGCGAAGCCGGTTAGGGAGACGACGACATCGACGAAGGCTTTGTTGTTGGGGTTATCGGTTTCTCCTTGTTCCCAGAAGAATTTGTTGACGGGTTGGGAGAAGTCTAAGCCACCGGAAAAGATGGGGATGACGCGGGCGCCGAGGGATTCAAATTCTTGCACCATGGCGACGTAGTGGGCGTCGTCTCCGGTAACGAGGTGGGTGCGTTGTAAGACTAACCCAACGGTGGGGGCGAGGGGGTCTTTGTGGTCGTCGCTGATGTCCCGACGGGAGTTATACCAGTTGAGGTATTCTTTGACGTCTTCGAACATCTGGGGGGCGAGGGGATGCCAGATGCCCATGTCGGGGTAGACGACGGGGTCGTTGTAGGTGACGCCCCGGTTTCCTTCGGGCAGGACGTATTTGTCGGCCAGCATCAGTAGGAAGTTTTCCAGGTTGTCGGGGGAACCGCCAAGCCAGTATTGGAAGCTAAGCATGAAGTTGCGCGCGTCCTGGGCTTTGTCCACGGGCATATATTTGAGGACTTTGGGCAGGGTGCGCAGCAGTTTGAGCATTCCGTCTTGGAAGGAGGCGCCGGATTGCTCTTTGCGCTTTCTCATGAACTGGGCGATGGCACTCTTGGATTGTCCAAGTTGCGCCATGGAGAAGCTGCCGAGTTTGTTGAGCCGCATGACGTCGGGCATGGAGGGGAAGACGATGGCGGCGTCGAGGGTGTCGCGAGCGGGTTGGACGGCTTCGATGACTTTTTCGGCTAGGTCTTCGATGAAGATGAGGGAGCCGATGAAGATGTTGGCTTGGGCGACATCCCGTTTCAGGTCTTCGCAGTTTTCAGGGTCGCGCAGTTCTTCGATGAGGTAGCCGCTCAGTTCGATGGCCAGGTTGGGGTTGTTGGCGTTGATGGCTTGGGCGGCGGCGGACAAGGCACTCTGATATTGCGATTCGAGCACGACATAGACCACCTTGATTAGGGTGCGACCGTTGAGGTCGTCGGGTGCCTGAATGTGGCGAACGGTGGGCTTGACGTGGGTGAACATGAATGGGTTACTCCTTACGCGATTCGTGATTTTACTAAACCTGGTCTGGGATGGGCTTGTGGAATTTAGCTATATAGGTGTTTTTACCAAATAATGTTAGGGGGCCTTTAGCAAAATCAGGGTTCTGAAACAATTTGATAGAAAATTTGCAACATTTCGTTACATTTGTTTAGGAAAATGGCGGGTCTGGGGGACGCAAGGAGGAGTTAAACAATAGCTGTGTTGTTTTATTGAGGGGAGTTTTGGTCATTTTGTCAAGGGAGTCTGGGGAGAAAATGGGTCTGGGGAGGCGGTACGTCACTGAATATTAATTCTTGATACAAGATGCCCGAAATTCCGGAAATCGGTTAGGGCGGTGATTTAGAATTTTAGAAGATAACTTATCATAATACGTTGCGGCAAAACGATGGTTTCAGGGTGAGGATGGGTTGCGATCGCAATGTTTTTAAACGTCCTATTGAGGTGAAGCTGATGTCAAATTTTCTCTGTCCTTGTTGTTCTTACCCTTTATTAGGCTATGTCCGTCAAGGGACGTTGCGCTGGTTCTGTCCTCGCTGTCATCAGGAAATGCCTTATGGAACGGTGGAAACGACGCATTTGTCCCATGCAACTGTTGTAGAAAATCATCAGCTTCAACCGGTGGGTGAGGAACCGGTGTCTCCGAGTCGTCAGGTGCTGGCCCCGGTTGAGTCCCAGGAGACGACGATAGCCAAGCCGATTTCTGAGCGTTTTTCGGATCAGTTTCCGGCCCTGTTACATGAGACGGTCGATGGGGTCCGAAAAATTTTACGCGCGGACCGGGTGATTCTTTGCCGAACGACTCGGAAGTGGGAGGCGACGGTGGTGGCGGAGTCTCATGCACCGGGACGCTCATCGATGCTTAAATGCCGTTTAGGTCGCTTTTTTAGTGCTGAGGAGATTCTACAGTTTCAGGAGGGGAAACTCCAGGCGATCGCGGATTTAAATTCGATGGATCTCGATCGCTGTCCGACGAAGATTTTAGAGTGCTTTTTTGAGGTTTCAGCGAAGTTGGTGGTTCCTGTGCGTTTGCAAGAAATGCAGGGATTGTCGTTGTGGGGACTTTTGGCGGTCCATCAATGTTATACGGCCCGCAGTTGGTCGCAGCGGGAGATTGATACGACGCTTTTGTTGGCGCAACAGTTGGCGCGATCGTTGGAGCGCGATCGCCGCTATTGTGAGTTACAAGCGGCTCATGAGGCCTTACGGGAGACGGCGTTTATTCATCAAGAGCAGTTATTGCGTCCTCTACCTCGGCCGGAGTTACCCCCGCCAGAGACATCGAGGGAGTCGGTGTCTCCGTCTACGGCGATGACGGTTTCGCCGGATGAGTTACTGAAAAGCTATGTGGCGTACTATCTCAGTCGCGGTAAGGGGATTATGAGTCCTCATCAGGGACGTCTGGGGTTTCCGGGTGCGGTGTATGGCTATGAAGGCTATCGCTTTGAGTTTGAGAACTTCTGGCGGCGACTGCAACAGCGAGCGGATTTTCGTAAGCTTTATTTGATGGGAGATATGCGTTGTTTTGAGAATTTCTTGGAGGGACGTTATACGGTGTTGGAATGTCAACGCTGTCATCTGCCGATTCCCACTCGTTATGGTCGTGTTTATGATGGCCCGGAATGTACGTTATGTGATGACTGTCCGACGAATTGGAAGAATTCGGGGTCTAGGAGTGATACAACGCGGGTGTTGGCGGTGGGTGAGACGCCGACGCAGTTGCGAGAAACTCAGCGGCTGTTCCGACAAAATCGCTATGAGGTGCAGTTTGTGGAGACACCTCAGGAGGCGTTGAGTCAGTCGTTGGGGACTTCGGTTGATATGGTGACGCTTCAGGGAGATCTCAGTGAGGCCCAAGGCCGCAATTGGGCCAGTCAGCTACGTGAGGATTCCCGTTTTGCGAGTTTGCCAATTTTGGGGTTAAGCGATCGCGCGGGGTATGGTCTACCCTGGATGTTGCACTCGCTGGAGTTACAGCATTATCTGTTACCTCCGTTGAGTGGGGAGCATTTGCTGCGGTATCTGCGATCGCGCGATCGCAAGCAAACCTCATTATTACATTGGTTTCCCCGTTAGGAGTCTGGGGAGTCGCCGAATTTGAGATCTGACCAAGTCAGTTGTTTAACTTTGGCCACATCTCCAGCGGCGGCGGCTTCTTTGAGTTCCCGTTTCCGGTGAGCGTTGGCGATGGCTTCTTCGGGGGAACGGGAACTGGTCTCAAAGCATTTTTCTAAGGCGTCGTAGATGCCTTTGCGGTTGAGTTTGGTGTGGTACTGGCGTTCGGTGTCGAGGAGTTTGGCCATGAGTTCAAGTTCCATGGCGTCTCCGTCGGAGAGGTCTTCGAGGATGTTCCACTCGTCGAGTCCGAGGAGGGATTGGTCGGCACCAGGCCGAGGGTCTTTGAAGGGTTTGCCGGTGATTTCTCGGTATACTGTGGGCAGGCGATCGTCGAATTCATGACGTTCTTCGAGCCAAATCCGCCGGATTTCGCTGAGTTCTTCGGTTGTGATGAGGGTGATGTCCCGCATTTCGGGGGGAGCGGTTCGACGGACGGTTTCTTGAGTTGCAAGAAGACGACGTAGCCAATATTCTCGACCCGCTTTCGTAAATGGACCTGGAATTGGTTCAATGGAAACCGAACCCTCCAGATTTCGTTCATAAAGTTGGACTTTCCCGTTACGCCGCCGAAAGTCGCGCATATTACGACTTTCAGGTGTATCTAGTTCAGCACGAAGATCTAGCAATGGTTCCATCCATGCTTTTTCTTCGTCATTCTGAATCATCGCCGATAATGACTTATCTTGGCTTACAAGAGTACAAACCCAACAACCAAACCGAGAACTTCCGCAACTCGGAGTCGTGGTATCAACGACAAGAGGACATTCATTGTCAGCACTAGCACCACGATACATAGTTAACAAGTCTTTATTGCTGTAGCCCCAAGGATTATCCCATTGCATCAGATAAAGCCATACCTCATCATTTTGCCAATCTTCGATAGGGCTATAAACCAAAGAATTCGGTAAATTCATGTTGGGACTCAAGTGTTTTCGAACACGATGAGCCTCATATCGCTCCATCCGATTAGCTCGTTTAGTACTTTCAGCTTTACGAATTCCCAAGACTAGTATCGCTTCACCCGATTGTCTAATGACTTCTCGGATAAAATGATTAGATGGCTTAATTTTAAGCCGCTCAGTACACCAGCGAAATTTACCCTTCGGTGCGGGGTAGCCTTTACCAATTAGTCCAACCCAGAACGTTTCTTTAGCAGCAGGCTGCAACAAATGTGTCTCGAATGGTAAGTCTTGAGACTTAGCTTCTACCTCTATTTTCTTGAGTGAGTTCTTCACCCAAGCCGATACGATAGGATTTTCAACGAGGGTGTCTGTGGTAATTACATGGACTGTTTTGGTGAGTTTATCCTTGGGTAATTCTTTGAGCGCATTCCAGATCAACTGGAGAGTTGCCGTACTATCTTTACCCCCTGAGTAACCAATGACCCACGGTATCTGATCGAGACGGTATAAATCTTGAACTTCTTTGGTCAGTAGTTTTATATCGGAAGTGAATTCTTCAATGCTACGATTTTTAGACTGTTGTTTTGTTTTCTGGGTTGATACCATATTCAAAAATCTCCTACTTCTAAAAGTTTGCTGAAGTGGTAAAATGATAAGACACTTGCGAATAGATATATCTATTCAGTTAGAGACAGTTAAAATGACCCCTATAATACCAACGCACCTAAATTCAACTGCTGAACCCTCCTACCAAGATAACCCAAACACAGTCCTCGTGCAGAAGACCCAGATGGGAAACACCGAAGCCTACCTAGCCTCAGTCAGCCTCGCCTGGCTAGCCGAACGAGTCGGCTTTGCCGCAGAACTCCCCCTATTCCACCAGCAACGAGACCCCAAAACCGCCAACATCTCCATCAACCCAGAGACCATCGACCGCCTTTACCAACGTCCCCTCAACTGGTCACGGCAAGCTCCCCTCACAGAATATCTTGCCGGAAGGCGCGATCGCAAATTTCCGCCCCTCCTCGCCGTCATCAGTCCCGACTGGGTAGACAACCCCCAAGCCAGCCAATGGGGAGACGACGGACGGGCCACACAATCCGCCGCCGACTTCACCCCCCTAACCGACATCCGGGACATCGGCCATCTCAACCTCCCCCCATCCATCTCCATCTTCGCCTTAGACGGACAACATCGACTCATGGGAATCCAAGGCCTGATGACCCTACTGCAAACCGGAACCCTGCAACCCCTCAGTCGTAGCCAGAAACCCACCGGAACCCCCCTCAACCTCGACCACCTCGCCGCCGCCAACAACACCACCCCCGCCGCCATGCAAGACTTGGCCCAAGAAACCCTCGGCATTGAGTTGATTCCCGCCGTCTTACCCCGAGAAACCCGAGAAGACGCCAGACAGCGTATCCGCTCAATTTTCGTCCATGTCAACCTCATGGCCGTGAAACTCAGCAAAGGTCAAGTCACCCTATTAGACGAAGACGATGGATTTGCCATTATCAGCCGTCAAATCGCCGTCACCCATCCCCTCCTCCGAGATGACGATAGCCGTCGCCCCCGCATTAACTGGGATGGGGCCAGTGTCTCCGCGAAATCCCTAGTCCTCACCACCCTCCAGGCCTTGCGAGACATGACCGTTGGCTATTTAACGCCTCGCTTTCCCCATTGGCTAGCCGACTACCCCGGAACCATTCCCCCACGTCCCACCGCCGACGACTTAGCCGAAGGATTATCCGAATTGATGCGTCTCTGGGATGGTTTGGCGACCCTTCCGAGTTACAAACGCATGGAATTGGGAGTCGAAACTCCGTATTTACGACGATTTAGCTTTGAAAGCGGTTCAGGCGAGGGAAATCTTCTCTTTCGTCCCGTCGGACAAGTGGCTTTAGCACAAGCTTTAGGAGTTGTCGTGTTCCAACGTCAGATTTCTGTCGTCGAAGCCTTGAATCGTCTCCAGAAGTTTGATGATGACGGCGGCTTTACGTCGATAGAATTGCCTCAATCCTTATGGTATGGCGTCCTCTATGACCCCAACAAACGCCGGATTCGTGTCTCGGGAAAAGACTTAGCTCGGAAATTACTCATTTATGTTTTGGGCGGAATGTCAGAGAATCAAGAGATTGCTGATTTACGGCTGGATTTAGCTAAGGCCAGGACATTTGAAAATCGTGCTGTGAGTTTTGAGGGCAAGTTTGTCACGCCGCGAGAAGTGGGAATGCCCCCCAAAGTCCAGTTATAGGCAGAGGAAAACGAAAGATAGTTTGGTCTTGTCCAGAACGCGAAAACACCGCAACCACCTAAGTGCGGTCTCCTGTGGATAGGGAAGCCTCACCGCTTCAGATTTCTTACTCGCTCATCTCTGGCAAACTCCATCATCACTTAGCCAGTCTGGGGACTGACTTTCCTTCCATTCACCTATCTGCTGAATTTGAAAATATAGCTTGACATTTTGCCAAACCTCAAGCTACAATGAAGACATCGAAACAACCAAGTCTGAAACTTCTAGTTCCAGGATGCACCGAATTTCTGGGTAGAAGGATGAGGCTTCGCCGGCCCGGTGCGGCCGGCGCAAAGCCAAACATCTAAGCTGCGCAATTTTATTTTCCCCTCAAGTTGAAGAAAACATCAACCTGAAGGGCGATCGCCCCACCGGGAGCATTGACCCCGGCTGAATTTACCCACACCGAAAACGATCCGTCGCCTCCACCAACGCCGAGCGAATCCCCGGTTCACTGACCGAATGACCCGCATCAGGAATCACAATCAACTCCGACTCAGGAAACGCCTGATGTAACTCCCAAGCCGATCGCAGGGGACAGACCACATCATAGCGACCCTGAACAATCACCGTGGGAATCTGACGAATCCGCTGCACATCCTCAAGCAACTGATTCTCCCGCTCAAAAAAGCCCCCATTCACAAAATAGTGACATTCAATGCGAGCAAACGCCTCGGCGAACCCCTCACGGCCAAACTTAGACCGAACATCAGGATCAGGAAATAACTTACTCGTACTGCCCTCCCAAATCGCCCAGGCCCGAGCCGCCTCAAGCCGGACCTGACGATTCTCACTGGTCAAACGGCGATGATACGCGGCCATCAAATCCCCCCGTTCCGCTTCAGGAATCGGTTTGAGATACTCCTGCCAAGCCTCCGGGAAAATATAACTGGCCCCCTCCTGATAAAACCAGCGTAACTCCTGCGAACGTAACATAAAAATTCCCCGCAAAATCAACCCCGTACAGCGTTCCGGGTGAGTTTCCGCGTAGGCCAGAGACAAGGTACTGCCCCAACTTCCTCCAAACACCAACCAACGCTCAATCCCCAGATGAGTCCGTAAGCATTCAATATCCGCCACCAAATCCCAAGTCGTATTCTCCCGTAACTCCGCGTGGGGAGTACTACGGCCACAACCGCGTTGATCGAACAAAATCAAACGCCAGTCCTGGGGATTAAAAAACTGGCGGTACATGGGAATACACCCCCCACCAGGACCCCCATGGAGGAAAACCGCCGGTTTCCCCTGCGGATTGCCGGACTCCTCATAATAGAGCGTATGGAGGTCAGACACCTGTAACGTCCCCGTAGTATAGGGGCTAATCGGGGGATAAAGATTGCGCATAAATCCTCAAAGACCGGTTAATCGGGAAAACGATAAACTGCCAATAACGGCTGACAGCCCATTTTCCCCCAATTCCGAGCCAATTGCTATGACCTTAAGCGAATCCAAACCCTCTCCGATCGATCGCCCCCAACTGATCCAACAACTCCGCAATAGCCTGCGTCCCGGACAACGAGAAATGGGAGACTGGCAAGGAGGACTTCTCGCCGTCTCCGCCGTTCCTGGTTCGGGCAAATCCACCGGAATGGCGATCGCCGCCGCCCTCACCATCGCCCGACAACGACTGCATCCGCGCCATCAACTCATCATCGTCACCTTTACCCGCTCCGCCGCCGCCAACATCAAAGCCAAAATCCGTCAAAACCTAGAACTCCTCAAACTGCCCAAATGGGGCTTTTCCGTCCAAACCATCCATGGCCTAGCCTTCAAAATCGCCGGCCGTCACCCGGATCTCGCGCAACTCGATCTCGACCAACAAAGCCTAGTACAACCCAACCAAAACCACCGCCTCATCCGTAACTGCGTCGAACGCTGGATTACAGACCATCCCCAAGCCTATCAACAGCTCATTACCGGCCTAGAATTTGACGGAGAAGAGTCCGAACGACTGCGCCGCCAATCCGTCCTCAGAACCGACGTTTTGCCCAACCTGGCCCACACCGTCATCCAAGAAGCCAAATCCTCAGGACTCTCCCCAGAAGACCTGCACCACCTCGGGCAACTCCAAGGAGACCCCTACGCCATCCTCACCATCGCCGCCGGCCTCTATCGACTCTATCAAGAGCAGATGCGATCGCAGCAACTGATCGACTACGACGACGCCATCATCGCCGCCCTCAACGTTCTCCAAAACCCCAACATCCGAGACCTCTGGCAACAAGAAACCTTTGCCGTCTTTGAAGACGAAGCCCAAGACTCCTCACCCCTACAACAGCAACTCCTCGACACCCTCGCCCAAAACCCCGACGGAAGCGCCAACCTAATCCGAGTCGGCGACCCCAACCAAGCCATTAACTCCACCTTCACCCCCGCCGATCCCATTTACTTCCGCCGCTTTTGCCACCATTGCGCCCAACATCACCAACGAACCACCATACAGCGGGCCGGACGCAGTAGCCCCATCCTCATCGACGCCGCCAACTTCACCCTCAACTGGATTAACCAACAATGGAGCAAACCCACCTCAACCCCCTCCTCCCGAGACCGTACAACCAAACCGCCCTCCCCAGCCCTCAAGTCTCCACCCCCCTTTGAACAGCAGATGATTGAACCCGTCACCGCCGACGACCCTCAACCCAACGCCAACCCTGACCCCATCGCCGCAGGCCTCGAACTGCATCGTCCCCATGATATTAGCGAGAGCGTCGATCGCCTCGGGCAACGAATTAGCGACCTCTTCGCACAGTATCCCCAGGCCAGCGCCGCCGTCCTCGTCCGCCAGAAAAACCAAGGGCATTTCGTCGCCAGCGAACTCAATCAATATCACAACCACCTCAACCTCTACGAAGTCGACGCCGAAGAACGACTCTCGGGCATTCCCCTAGAGATGCTCAACCTGCTGCAATTCCTGCATCGTCCCCATTCCCGCGAAGCCGTCAAAGCCGCCCTAGAAGTCCTCGTTAACCATCACCTCATCCCCCGTCAAGACCTCGATCGCCTCGCCAGCAGCCCCGAACACTTCCTCTATCCCACCATTCTCGAAGCCCCCCAACCCCCAGACGTGCGCCAAGCCCGTCACCTGTGCCGTTGTCTTCTCCAAGCCCGCTTGGAACTGCCCCAAACCCATCTCATCGGCTTTCTGGGGCTGACCCTCAACTACAACGCCAGCGAACTCGCCACCGCCGACAAACTCAACGAACGCCTCCTTCAACAAACCAGCGATCGCCTTTCCCTCGAAGAACTCCTCGACAACCTGACCCTCCTTGTCAACAGCGAACGCTTCGATCGCGTCGAAACCGACGCCTCCGAGTCCAAATATACCCAACCCGGACAACTCACCATCCTGACCATGCACAAAGCCAAAGGCCTAGACTGGGATTTCGTCTTTATCCCCTTCCTACAAGAGAAAAACATCCCCGGCGAACTCTACGTCAAACCGCAAATGCAGTTTCTCGGCCACTTCAGCCTCGACGAAGTCGCCCGAGGACAAATCCGTCAACATCTCTGGAATCGCGACACCACCGACAACGAAGCCGCGCCAAACTGCCAAAGCTACGACGACTATTGGCAACTGGCCGAACAACTCAAAAAAGCCGAAGACTATCGTCTCCTTTATGTGGCCATGACTCGCGCCAAACGCTTCCTCTGGCTCTCGGCCGCTAAAAATGCCCCATTTACCTGGAATAACCTGCAAAATCCCCAGCCCTTCCCCGCATCCCCTCCCTTTAATGCCCTTTGGGAACGGGGAATAGGGACTAGGGAATAGGCAAGAGGCAAGGCAGGGAACAGGGAACTTCGGAACAGGGATAACCCACCCCTGGCCCCTCCCACCGAGGGGAGAACCCACCCCTGCCCCTCCCAGGAGGGGAAAGACGTAGGGGCGTACCCTTGTGGTCGCCCGAGGCAAGAGGCAAGAGGGAACACCGGAACGGGTATATTCCCCATTCTCGAATCCCTAAAGGGCCTGGGCGCGTAACCAGGCTACCGGCAAACAGAGGGCCTTGCGCCAACCGGGGACATAGGCCCGCCGGTCAAACACGTTATAGTGATTGCGCTCAATCTCCGTCAGAATATTACTGTAGAGAATCGTCGCCGCCCAAACCGGCAGACGAGCATCAGGACTGAGATCACTAATTCCCTGTTCCGCCTCCAGATAATACTTACGCGCCCGTTGAATTTGGAACTGCATTAGGGCCTGCCAACGCTCATCAGCCACCCCTTCCAATAAATCCCGTTCCGTATAGTCAAAGAGAGCCAAATCCTCTAGGGGCAGATAAATCCGCCCTCGTCGAGCATCCTCTCCCACATCTCGGAGGATATTCGTCAACTGATTAGCAATCCCCAGGGCGATCGCCTCCTGAGTCGGATGATAAGGGCCATCAGCCCAAGGCGCTGTTGACGCGGTGCGATTAATGCCCATAACGGATTCTGACATCAGGCCCACCGTTCCCGCCACTCGGTAACAGTAGAGCTGTAACTCCTCGAACGTCTCATAACGACTGCGATAGAGATCCATCCGCTGGCCGTCAATCATATCTCGAAACGGCTGAATGTCCAGAGGAAACCGTTGCAGAGTGTCCGTCAACGTCAAATCCAACTCATCCTGGGGATTTCCCGCAAAAATAGCTTCTAAACGGGCCTCCCACTGATCGAGGGTTTCGGGGGTGGTTTGCTTCGCGTCGGGGCCATCAACCAGCTCATCAGTACGACGACACCAGACATAAATTGCCCAGATGGCGCGGCGTTTGGCTTCGGACATCAACCGCGTTCCCAAATAAAAGGTTTTGGAATACTTGGCGGTGATTTGACGGCATTCCTCGTAAGCCTCCTCAAGTGACAGGCGCATGGTGACCTTGGGCGGGGATTTAGGCAGTTGCAGCATTCGTCGCAGGCTCGACAGTCAAAGATTGGGCAGAAGTTCCCGGAGTGGAACCGTGGGTTTGGAGATCGGTATCGATCGCCTGCGCTGTCAGCTTACCAGAAAGCACAGCACCTTCCATACTCCCGAGATACTGTTGCAGGGTGAAATCCCCAGCCAAATAAAAGTTCTCAATAGGAGTTCGTTGCACGGGGCGATGTTGCTGACGACCGGGGGTCGCCTTATACACTGAGCGGGGCGTTTTCACCACATGAGACTTCAACAGGGTCGCCGGAGACTCACCCCCAAAATGTTGAGGGAACAGTTGTTCCAACTCCGCTAAGGTGGCGGCCACAATCTCCTCGTCGGATTTACCAATCCAGTCTTGGGCTGGGGCCAGCACCAACTCCAACATGGATTTATCTGAATCGGCATACTCCCGACAGGTATTGCTCATGTCAGCATACACGCTTAACAGGTCCGAACGGGAGAATAGTAGATGATCAATATCGGTGAGTTTGCGATCGAACCACAGATGTAGGTTAATCACCGGGACTCCCTCAAGTCCATCGAGTTGCTTGAAGTAATCCAAGTCGCGCCAGGAGTCCGGCAGTAGCAGCTTCAGGGGGTCCACGGGCATCGCTGAGACATAACGATCCACCTCTAGCACCTCATCGGCGGCCCCATTTAAGCCCCGAATCAGGAAGTTCTCGACGCTTCCGTCGTCTTTGAGTTGAATCTGTTTTAGGGGCGCATTCAGCCGCACTTGGCCCCCTCGTGCTTCGATATACTCGACTAACGGCTCACAAAGACGTTCCGTGGGCGAACCATCGAGAAATGCCATTTTTGAACCGTTTTTCTCCTGTAAAAAACGATTCAAGGCGGTCAAAATAATAGTCGCTGAAATTTCATCGGGATTGATGAAGTTTAAGGCTTTGGACATGGCGATGAAGACTTCTTTCTCCACGCGCTCAGGGACGTTCTGACGTTTTAACCATTCTGAGAAGGAATACTGGTCCATCTCTTCGACATAGCTCTGTCCCTTGACGATCGCCGGCAGTAAGCCAATCCCGAAGCGAATTTTCTCGGACCAGGTCAACATATCGTTGTTACGCAGAATCGCCACCAAGCCGTTCACTGGAGCCGGCAGATCTGGAAAATCGAAGCGTGAGTAAGTTCCCGGAGTTTCGGGTTGATTGAAGATCATCGTGTGTTCTTTCCACTGAAGACGATCCTCAATCTCAAGTTCTTTAAACAGTTGCAACATATTGGGGTAGGCCCCGAAAAAGATATGTAGCCCTGTCTCATACCAATCTCCATCCTCGTCCTTCCAGGCGGCGATTTTGCCCCCGAGGACATCGCGGCGCTCTAAGACGATGGGGGTATGACCCCGATCAACGAGATATTTGGCACAGGATAGTCCTGCTAAACCGGCTCCGGCGATCGCAACTCGCATTAACGTTACTAACCTCTCCGTAACTTAACAATTTGCCCGATTCTCATTATATGTTGCAATCCGTTACAAATCACGGAAAAAGGGACAGCGAGAGCAAAAAATCCTGAAACCGGTTGCAGCGAACCCTAACCCGAACCGGGTTGATCCGCAAAATTGATCTCAATTTACGGGCGAGCAGAGTCAGCTATCCGGATTTAGCCCAATCTTGAGTGAAGATATAAATAAGTAGATTTACGGATCACCCATCGCCACCTGTCGGACAGAATCTGGTTACCATGGTCACCTCCACCCCCGTCACGCGCACCGCTCCCAACTCCCAGAAGCACCTCAGCGAAACCTGTCGCCTCTGGGAGCAAGAATGTCTGCGAGCCTGGTTAGAAATGAAACAGGACATCGCCCAAGTTGAGCAAGAGCAAACCCAGCTCTATCCCGTCGAGCGAACCCCACAACATCTGTACCCTCATCATCAAAAAATTAGTCACAATAGATAGGACATTGTGAATCTCTAAGATTCACAAAAAATAATTGCTTTAGAGGTTACTATTGCTTATCATGAAGTGTCAACTTAACTCGTCAATTCTCAAGAATCAACGACGAACTATCAACTAGCCAGCACCCTCGCGACGTCGTAAGATCACAGCATGGCGAATCGCTTGGGTTTCAGGAGTCACAAACCCATCAATCGTGACCAACTCAAACCCTGACAATCCCTGCTGCAAATCCTGCTGTTCCTCATCGCGCCATTGGCCGCGATACAGCACCACCCAGCCGCCAGGTTTCAACCAGGGTCGAACATAACCCAGACAAACCGAGGGAGAGGCGACGGCTCGCAACAGGCCTAAATCATAACGCCCTCGATAGGGACGTAACGCCCCCAACGTCTCAGCGCGGCCGGCGATCGCCTCCGTCTGAGACAATCCCAAATGGGCGATCGCCGCCTGAAGAAAGCGTACCTTCTTCTGAGTCGAATCCACGAGCGTCAACGACCAATCGGGTCGAGCGATCGCCAAAGGAATCCCCGGAAAGCCGCCACCAGAGCCAATATCCACCACCTGAGGCCGGGGCGGTAACGAGAACTCGCCCCGCAAAAACGGCGCCACCCCCCGCAACGAATCCCAGAGATGTTTCTCCCAAAAATCCAGCGGTTCCAGAATGCGGGTGAGATTCACCTGACGATTTCCCTGCACCACGCCATCATAAAAGCGTTGAAACTGTGACTGCATCTGCGCCGTCACCAACCCATCCAACCCCTTCTCCCACCGTGAAACGGGCAGAGAAGGGGTTGTATCATCATCAACGAGATTAAACTCAAGCATTAAGACCTAAAACGGGATATCATCCGACAACGGTTCATCAGGGGAGGACACCGGAGCCGGTGCATTAGCCGGCGTATTCGCCGGGCCATTCATCGGCGTCACCGGAGCTGACGAAGGAACCGCCGCCGTGGGAGCCGCTGGGGGAGCCGAACCCGCCGCCGCGCGATCGAGAAGATGAATCCGTTGCGCCGTCACCTCGGCCCGTTTCTCCCGGAACCCTTCGGGGCGATCGAACACCACCATTCCCAAACGTCCCTCAATCACCACGCGATCGCCGCGATGAAAATTCTCTTGAACCGCCTCAGCCAGCCTACGCCAAGCCACCACCTTCAGCGTCTCAGGAGGATCACCATCCCGCAGCGGATCAATCTGCACCAGCAACTCCGTAATCGCCGTTTGATTATCACTCGTATATCGTAGTTGCGGATCTTGGACAATCTCCGCCATCAAAACACAGGTATTCATAACACTAAACTCTTCAAAATTGCGGACATCCCGAGAGCGACCCAAGGCAGCGAGGCGAGGACCCCCTGACCCCAAAGGTCGTGGTTGTCCTCAGCCTACTAGCTTACCTCAGTTTGCCAACGCTCAGACCCCACTAGATCTCATCGAGGGGTAAATTCTGTCCACCCTGTTGCTGTTCAACAAACTTCTGAATCCGGGCGCGATAATCCAGAAGCATCCGATCGACCCAATCGCGATCGTCCCCATTGGCAAAAATATGCACCACCGGCTCACCCGCATCCGGTAACACCAACACCCAGTTATCCGACTGAGGCTCACAAACCTTCACCCCATCCGTTAACTCAATGCGATCAGCCGAATGAGTTTCCACCATATGGCGCATCAGCGCCCCTTTCGCCGTCCAAGGACAACGAATCGTCTGACAACGGTGATACACCCGGGGGAGTTCCGCGCGAATCTGTCCGAGCGATCGCCCCTGTAGGGTTTCCATCTCAATCAACTTGGCGATCGAGAACATGGCATCAAAACCGGGGTGTAACTCGGGGAAAATAAAGCCCATTTCCCCACTTCCCCCCAACACCACATTAGGATTCGTATGACAGGCTTCCATCAACGCCGTCGGATTCGCCTTAGTGCGAATCACCTGGCCATCATGACGACGAGCAATCTGTTCAACCGCACTAGACGTATGAACCGGAACCACCACCGTTCCCCGAGGATGAGCCGTCAAAATCATATTGACCATAAACGCCGTCAGTTGTTCAGCCCGAATCGGCAGTCCCGACTCATCCACGAGAATAAACTGCTCCCCATTCGCCGACACCTGAGCGCCGAAATTGGCCCGCAACGCTTCGACTACCTGGCCCAACTGCGTCAACAGGGTTTCCCGTTCCTCATTCGCCAGAGCCATCTGATTGAGACTAGCATTGAGGACTACCGCATCACTGCCAAACTTAGCCAACAACATCGGTAGAATCGCCCCCGACACCGCATAGGCATAGTCGATGACGATTTTACTGTTGCTGTGGCGAATCGCCTCAACATTAAGCAATTTCTCAAAGCCGGTGCTGTACATATCCAACACCTGACTGGGATAGGTCATATCGCCAATTTCGGCAATTTGCGCCCGTCTGATGTCTTCTTTAAAGTAACCGCCTTCGATTTTCTTCTCCTTGGATTTCGTGATATTAATCCCATTCGCGTCAAAAAACTCAATCAAAATCGAATCCGAGCGATCCGGGTGAATCCGCACATGAATCCCACCGGCGATCGTCGGCCGAGAGGTCATCCCATTACGAGACGCGCGAGCAAAGGAACGGGATAGCGGGATGGCGGTGGCTTCTAGGTTCTGCACATTCACCCCCACCGACATAATGCCCGCAATCAGCGATCGCGACACCATGCGCGAAATACTGCGCTGATCCCGCGACACCACCACCTGTTCCCCTTGCTTGAGGCTCGATCCATAAGCCGCCCCCAACTTAACGGCAAACTCGGGGGTAATATCGATATTGGCCAAACCACTCACCCCCCGCTGGCCAAAGAGATTCCGCCGCGCCGTTTGTCCCCAAATCAGGTTCATATTCAAAATTGCCCCCGATTCAACCTTCTTACTCGGCCAAATGCGTACGCCAGGGCTAATCTGAGCTTCTTCGCCAATCGTAGATAACGGACCGACGACGGCCCCTTCTAGGATATGCGCCCGGCGATCGACCCGAGTCCCCCGACAAATCGTGCAAGCTCTTAAATGCACTTCATCGCCAATAATGGCACCATTCCAAATAATCGGACGCTTGAGATCCGCATCAGCGCCAATGGTGACATTATCCCCAATCACGGTTCCTGGTTCGATATTAGTGCGGGGGCCAATGCGGCAATTTTCACCAATCAGAACCGGGGCCTTAATCTTGACACTGTCATCAATGAAGGAGTTTTGTCCCACCCAAACGCCGGGTTCCCGTTCCTCGTAAGGGTAGGTCATCTGAACTTTACGGTGTAAGGCATCATACTGGGCCTCACGATAGGCTTCGAGATGGCCGACATCACACCAATAGCCCTCGGCGATGTAACCATAGAGGGGTTCCCCTTTATCTAAAAGCGTCGGAAATAAGTCTTTCGAGAAGTCACATTCTTGGTTTTGGGGCAAATACTGAAGAACTTCGGGTTCTAAAATGTAAGTGCCGGTGTTGACGGTATCCGAGAAAATCTCAGAAGCCGAAGGTTTCTCTAGGAAGCGGACAATCCGCTGCTGTTCATCGGTAATCACAACCCCAAACTCGATCGGGTTGGGGACGTGTTTGAGAACCAGAGTGGCTTTAGAGCCTTTTTCTCGGTGGAAGGCGATCGCCTCTTGCAGATCAAAGTCTGTGATCGCATCACCGCTGATGACAACAAAGGTATCATCGAGCAAGTCTTCGACGTTCTTGACACAGCCAGCGGTTCCCAGGGGTTGTTCTTCTTCAACCGCATAGGTCATCTGAACGCCAAAATCTTTCCCATCTTGGAAATAATCCCGCATCACATCGGGGAGATAGTGAACCGTTGCAATAACTTCTGTAATATCGTGACGGGTGAGAAGATTGAGGATATGCTCGGCGATGGGGCGATTTAGGATTGGCACCATCGGCTTAGGAAGGTCACAAGTCAGGGGACGTAGGCGTGTTCCTGATCCTCCAGCCATTAACACTGCTCGCATAAGCACTCCTTATTAAGTTACGTTTTTGTCCAAATCATACAGGTTCTGGGCAGTCCCGGGGCATATCCGCCCAACTCTTCCCGGTTCAGGGTATCTGCTCTAACGGGTTTCAGACTGAGTTAGCAAGTTGGGTTATCTAGTTGGGTTATCTAGTTGGGTTATCTAGTTGATCTATCAAATTGGGGCATTTAGCGGCTCGACGGGGATATCGAGTCGTCTTGCTCATAATGGTTTTGGTTATCGTTGAATTTCGTCGATCTGTCTGCCTCCTAGACTACCATGAGCCTCAAGTCTCTGGGCAAACCCCTCTCTCGGCGGCGATCGCCCGTTCGTAAAGCTGTCCGGCTCGTTCCCAGGTAAACTGCTCTTGTACATAGGCGCGTCCATTCTCAGATAAGTCCTGACGCAAACTAGCATTGTCAAACAGATGCGCGATCGCCTGCACATACTCCTCTACGTCATTAGCGCGCAAGGCCCGTCGAGGAACTGTCTCACCATCAACCTGTAGGCCTTCTAAGGCCGAATCACTCCCCACCACCGGCGTTCCCGCCGCCATGGCTTCGAGGGTTTTGTTTTTAATTCCATAGCCAATCCGCATCGACACGACACATACCGTCGCCTCATGGAGATACTCAGCCATGGAGGGAACTCGTCCAGTGACGGTGACACCGGGAACCTCTCCTAAGCGTTGCACTTCGGGGACGGGATTCGCTCCCACTAGGGTCAGGGTAGTATCGGGATAACGCGATCGCACCTGGGGATAAATCTCCTCAACTAAAAAGGTCACTGCGTCAATGTTAGCGATATTATCCATGGCCCCAACAAAGGTTAAACGATGACCGCCACGATCGCGCGATCGCATGGGAAACACCCCCACATCCACCCCATTGGGAATCACCATAATGCAACTGTCGGGGTTAAACTGTTTCATCTGAGCGCCATCTTCGGGGGTTGTGACGACGATATGACTAAATTTCTGACAATAGCGATTCTCATAGCGAAACAACAAGGGTAAATTGAGGCGATCGCGCAGAGGACGTTCGGCGGTTTCGGTTTCGAGTTGTTGGCGACAGGTGCCAAAAATGGAACTATGGACATTGACGACGGTTTTGAGGCGATCGCCCCAACGGGGTCGAACAAAGGTTTCATTAACACTATGTTCACAGGTGATCACGTCGTATTTTCCTGACGCCACCGCCTCATCAACCCAAGTTTGCATCTCCCGCGAGTAATAGGACAACACACTCGGCGGCGTTCCCCCCAGAAAAAAGCCGCCAAAACGGCGCACTTTCCGCAACAGACTCTTGTCTACAATCGGTGGACGCTCAAACACCACCAACTCGCTCACATAGCCGCGCAGGGCCTCAATCTCATCCTCGCTCACTCCCTCCTGACGTTGTGTCACGACCGTAACGGGATGATACTGATTTAAATACTTCAATAAATTAAAGGTTCGCACTTGGGTTCCGCCTCGACTCGGCGGATAGGGAAAGGTCGCCGACAAACTCAAAACGTTCATAGCCATTGGATGTTGAGAGGATTTCCTCTATGGTATCAGGGGCGCGAAAGGGAACTTCAGCCTTGGGACTCGGGAACCGGGATCAGTTAGTGGTGGATGAGTTCTCCCATTTGTACCGTCCATAAGCTGGCATAAATTCCCCCTTGTTGCACCAGTTGCTCATGGGAGCCTTGCTCAACAAGTTTGCCGCGATCCATGACATAAATACAGTCTGCATTGCGAATGGTACTGAGTCGGTGAGCGATCGCGATCGTGGTGCGATTCTCGGTAATATGATCCAGGGAGCGCTGAATCGCCGCTTCGGTTTCATTATCCACCGCTGAGGTGGCTTCATCTAAAATCAAAATCGGGGGATTTTTGAGAACCGCTCGGGCGATCGCCAACCGTTGTCGTTGTCCTCCTGAGAGTTTTTGACCCCGCTCGCCAATGATAGTTTGATACCCTTGAGGTAACTCCGCAATAAAGCTATGTGCTTCGGCGATCGTCGCCGCCGCAACCACATCTTCATCCGTCGCCTCGAAACTCCCATAACGGATATTCTCAGCCACAGTTCCCTGAAACAAAAATACCTCTTGACTGACTAAACCAATGGCGCGACGTAAGTCAGCTAAGCGAATCTCCTGGATATCTAAGCCATCGAGAGTAATTCGCCCTGATTTGATTTCATACAGTCGCAATAATAGCTTGACAATGGTGCTTTTTCCTGAACCCGTTGCCCCGACAATAGCAATCGTTTCTCCCGCCGCAACGGAGAGGGAGAAATTTTCAATCACCGGTTGGCGATCGTGGTAGCCAAAGGTTACGGAGTCGAGGGAAATATCGCCCTTAACTTGCTTAACTGGTAACGGAGTTGAACCCGGATGTCGGGTAATGGGAGTATCGAGGAGTTTGAACAGTCGTCGGGTTGAGGCCTGCGATCGCTGATACAAGTCTAAAGTTTCCCCTAAACGGGTTAAAGGCCACAATAACCGTTGAGTGAGAAACACCATCGTACTGTAGGTTCCCACCGCTAGATTTCCCGCTGCGGCGTCTAACCCTCCCAGTAATAAAATTGCCGTGAACCCCACTAAAATGATAATGCGAATCAGTGGAACAAACGCCGCACTGAGGGCGATCGCCCGCCGATTGGTGCGAGAATACTCATGACTGAGTTGGTTAATTCGCTCCGCTTCATACTCTTCTGCTGTAAAACTTTTAATCGTCGTAATTCCCGTCAAATTATTGGACAACTGAGAATTAAGATCGCTGACGGTTTCACGAACAGCATTATATCGAGGTGCAAGCCGTTTCTGAAAACTAATCGACCCCCAAAGAATAAACGGAATCGGCAGTAACGCCAACAGAGCCACATTCGGGGTTAAAATCACAAATGCTCCACCAATCACAATAACAGTTGTTAGCACTTGCAACACCTCATTTGCTCCTCGATCTAAAAATCGCTCCAACTGGTTAATATCATCATTAAGAACCGCCATCAACGCCCCCGTACTACGTTCTTTAAAAAACGACAGTTCCATCTGTTGTAAATGACGATAGCCATCGAGACGAAAATCATGTTGAATCGATTGAGCTAAATTGCGCCAAAGCCGCTGATAGGCATATTCAAATAGAGACTCAAACGCCCAAATCACAAAGCTAAACAGAGACAAGACCACCAGTTGCGCCAAAACGGATTCAATGCCAAAACTCGCCAAAAAGGAGTTTTCTTGCTGCACAACAATATCCACCGCCAAGCCAATTAAAGCAGGAGGAGCTAGGTCAAAAATTTTATTGAGGACTGAACAACTTGCCGCTTTCCAAATATCTGTTTGATAGGAATTTGTATATTGAAGCAGGCGTTGAAATGGATGTTTTTTGGACACAGACATCAGTGTAAATCAACAATTAATAATTAACAATTTGCGATGAATAATTTGAATTAGATGGAATCCGGTTAGACCCTAATCAAACCATTGTTCCTCGTTGTTCCTCGTGACTTTGTTTCCTCGTGACTTGGCTTCAGCCATGACACGAGGGGCCACGAGGGGCGAGGGGGCCAAAGAAGGATGTCCACGATGAATTGTCCATTACTATAACGTCAGCGAGGCGGTTCCCATGCCTTGGAACATGACCCAAGAGAGGAAGAAGTTCGTAATAAAAATAGCCATCAGGGCCGTCACCACAGCCGTCGTCGTGGATTCTCCGACCCCTTTCGCCCCTCCAGAGGTAGTCAGACCCCAACTACAGCCGATAATAGCCACCAATCCTCCAAAGACCCCTCCTTTAATCGTGGCATTGAGCAGGTCAGTCACCCCCATAAAGTTACGGGCTGATTCGAGGAAAACCGACTGAGCGATGCTATATTGACTCGTCGCAATGAGTAAACCGCCGGTCATGCCGATAATCAGCGAAAATAGGGTCAAAATGGGCACCATGATACAGCAAGCGATGACCCGAGGAATCACGAGATAGTCGATGGGGTCGGTTCGTAAGATATATAGAGCGTCAATCTGTTCAGTCACCTGCATCGTCCCGATTTCAGCTGCAAACGCCGAACCAACCCGGCCGGCTACAATCACAGCGGTTAACACGGGGGACAATTCCCGGGCCAGGGCCACGGCTAGAACCCCTCCCACAGCCGAACCCGCCCCAAAGTTGAGAAATTCCCGCGCCACCTGAATCGTAAACACCATCCCCACGAACCCAGCGGTGATGGTATTGATGAGCAACGATTGAGGACCCACGAAGGCCATCTGTTCGATGGTGTTACGGCGGTGGATTTTACCGCTGACTAGCCCTGTGGCGAGATGGATGACCACTTGTCCACCGAGGAGGATGGCGGCGAGTAGACGCTGGCCCCATTTGGCTAGGCTGCTTGGGATGAGTTTCTTATACAAGGGTTCTGCGCCAAAACGATAACAACAACGAACACAGTGCAAGGTAACGTTACACGAAATACCAAGTTTCTTTAGGTTTATTTAAGATTTATACAGTTTTGGGATCTTGGCGGCGATCGCGATTAAGGTAAGAACATTCGATCTTGATCGCCCTTGACAATTTTCCTAGTTGTGCAGTTACATCCCATGTTATCTAACCTCTGTCTCCCAACTCACCTCTCCCGACTCCGCTCTCTGTGTCTAACCACGGTCTTCAGCTTTATGTTACCGGGTTTGGTTTTTGCAGCAGGAGCTTTAGCCCTGTTCGTTATGAGTTATATCCCGCTGTGTACCCAACTCGGTCATGTGGGGTTACATTGGCTGCTTGAGTTTCTGGCGGTTTTTGGTACGGGACATCCTCTACAGGGACTACTCTGGCTTGGCTTCGCCTTTAGCTTTGTGGCTGTCCTCTTTGATATGTTTGCCAGCTTTCACACAGTCCAAGAGCAACACGAACGTTAACCCAAGTCAAGCTCCCCTGTCAAGACAGAGGAGCCGACAGGAGTCGGGCCTGGCGTACCCAGATTCAGGAACTCAACTGGGGGAATGAGTTGACCTTGTCGTCCTGTCAATCGTCCGTTAATAGTAGTTCGGAACAAAGGTTTGTTTACTCTTAGGCGGCCGCAAATAGCCAATATCTTCTTGACGTTCGGGGAGTTCAATGGGATCTGGGGTCAGGTCGTCATAAGGAATCATCGTCAAGATGTGATGGATACAGTTGAGACGGGCGCGTTTCTTGTTATCCGCGTCCACAACATACCACGGCGATCGCTTAATATCGGTATGAGCAAACATTTCATCTTTGGCGATCGAATACTCAACCCATTTTTCCCGAGCTTTTAAGTCCATCGGACTCAGTTTCCAGCGTTTTGTTGGGTCGTCAATACGAGCTTGAAATCGCTTCTCTTGCTCATCATCACTGACCGAAAACCAGTATTTAATCAAAATAATTCCCGATCGCACCAGCATACATTCAAACTCGGGACAAGAGCGTAGGAACTCCCAATACTCCTCTTCACTACAAAAGCCCATCACTCGTTCGACTCCAGCTCGGTTATACCAACTGCGATCGAACAACACCATCTCTCCAGCGGCGGGTAAATGGGGGACATAGCGCTGGAAATACCATTGGGTCTTTTCTCGCTCTGTCGGGGTTCCCAACGCCACGACGCGGCAAATACGGGGGTTCAGGGATTCGGTAATGCGCTTGATGGTCCCCCCTTTACCAGCGGCATCACGGCCTTCAAAAATAATGGCAACTTTTAAGCCTTTCTCTTTAATCCAAGTTTGTAATTTAACCAGTTCAATTTGAAGTCGTTTTAGTTCAGATTCATAAACTTTCTTAGGAAGTTTTTTGGCTGGCTTTGAGGGGTCGCAAGTCATAGAATCGTGGAAATTGGGATTGTCTCGGCTCTCCAAAGTCTTCGTCTCAGCGGCATTGACTGGGCTTTCATTCGCCTTGTCTTTTTTCTTTTTCTTACCCATAGGTGCAAAAAGTTGACAAGAGTAGTCAACAGTAATCGTCTCGGTTGCCTCAATTATATAGCAGCCAGTCGAGAAGACAAGATATCGACAAAAATATAACTGCTGACCTAGCAATTGTCAGTTCAACTCTTGCGACAGATGACATCATGAGGACAATACTGACACGCAGACTGCTGAGAATCCGGTTCAACCGGATAGTCGCCTTGCTTGAGATGGGTTTTCAGGCGATCGCTGAAGCGTTCGAGGGCCGCGCGATCGACCTTATCGCCTGTTCCCAGCCGTTTCGCTTTGGTCAGGGAATAGTAATAGGCCTGAACCGAGGCTGACTCAGTGGGGTTCTCCTCTTGAAGTTGTTGTCCGACGAGATCCTGATAGAGAGGAAGCTGGACATCTAAATCCGCCTTTCCTTGGTCATTCTTGGCTCGGGTGGGCCGACTTGAGCGGCTTTTATACTCAATGACAACATAACCTTTGGGGGTGAGATCGAGGCGATCGATCTGTCCCCGTACCCGAAACCCATACCACTCTCCCTCAAACGACCGTTCCGTCGCCAAAATTTGACTGTCATCAGCCAGAAAAGACCCTTGAGAGATCGTGCGGTGCAATCGTTGCAAATGCTCCTTCCGTCGCGCTCCCCAGGCGGCTAAGTCCGGTAACTGTTCTAGGACTTCGGCTTCCTCAAAGGCGGCTTCTAAATGCTGCAACAGAGCCTGACGCAAATCCGGCGATCGCGTCTCTAATGCCTTTTGCGTTGCCAATTCGAGAGTTTTGTGGTAAAGCTTACCCCGAAGCCGCGCCGAGAACTCCGTCTCCGCTTCAGCCAATTCCCGAATCTTGAGCAAATCCCCGGCAAACCATTTAAACCCACATTGCCCCAAATGGGTCAATTGAGAGGCGCTAAAGCAACGAGATGGCAGATCGAGGGGAACGTCCGTTAGACCCTGAAAGCGATCGCCCCCCTGACCCTGTAGACGACCCTGTTCAATAGCCCAACTGCGAGCCGCATGAGACAAGACTGGGTCTTCTCGGGAGATGGGTTGATGTGACCCCCCTTGTCGTAACCCCCCTTGTCGTAGCGCTCGTTGACGCAATTCCTGCCAACTGGCGATCGCCCCTTGATCATCAGCCGCCTGCACCGGGATCTCAAAGCGAGCCAGATAAGGACTTGGACTTCTAGGAGTCGCCTTAATTTGCCGAGGATAAGACAGATAAATCTGCTCAGCCACCCGGAAGAGCTCGCGAAACACTAACAACTGTCGTTGCGTTAACGTCAGAGCCGTCTCAATGGCAAATCCCTGGTTCCGGAGCTGTTTACGGCGGTACAAGTCCAAGAGAGGATCACAGGGGAGAGGAGACGGAATCATCCCATCGGCGACCCCTAAGACCCAAAGATAGCCATATTTGGCCCCCAACAGGGTCTCAGGAGAGTGCAGGGCGATCGCCCCCTCAGATGGCTCAGGCGTCACCCGCAGCCAAGATAAAGTGTCGAGCAGTTCCTGAGTGAACTGTTCTAGGGTCAGAGGTTGAGGATTAGCTTGAGCCAGATGCTGTAACCCTTGTTCTAGGGAAGACCAAGCCAGACGATCGCTCCGATGGCTCAGAAGGCGCTGTTTGAGTTGCCAAGACTCCAGAAGTTCTTGCAGGCGGGCGATCCAGGTGGAGCGATCGCCGCGCCTCCATCCCTCTAGGGCCGTCAACCGCGCCCCACAGTCCCGCCAACCCTGGCCAGTGTGAGGATGCTGACGGCGGACCTTCCCCCAGTCAATTGTGCCCAGGATCTGGGGAGCCGTGGGAGTCAGCGGATGTCGCAACAGAGCCGCCGTCGGCTCAAAGTCAAAGCGCGATCGCACCGTAGCCACCACCTGGTTCAGCCAAGCCCCTAGGGGGGTTTTGAGCAAGGGACGAGGGCGATCGCACGTCAGAGGTAACTCATACTCCCAGGCGATATCTTGCAGTATGGGGTCATAGCCCTCGAGATCCCAAGTGACCAGGGCCATCTCCTGAGGGGCGACGCCCTGATGCAAGAGCCGTTTCACCTGACGCAAGACCCCTCGCACTTCCTCCTCTTGATTCACATAGGACGTCGCCGGCTGAGGATGAACGGGCAACGACACGGTGGCGGTGGCTGAAACGGATGGCTCATCCTCACTTGTCTCTAGGGTCCAACCGAGGGCTTGCAACGCCGCGATCGCCTGCTGCTGTCCGGGCAAATCCAACTCAGGGAAACTCGGCAGAACTAAGAGACTTTCTGGGGCGGCGATCGCATTCAAAAACTGTAACCGGGGTTGGCGATCAATCCATTCAGGATAGCCACAAACCCAGAGCGGCCGGGGCGTCGGTTGCAGCCGGGCCGCTCGTTGATACACCTGAGCGGGATCGACGCTTTTCTCATGTTCGAGGCGATCGCAGTAGGCTTGGGCCACCCGTAACAATAACGTTAGCGGCGAAGAATGGGGCGTTATTGCCGCCAAAGCTGCCAAGTCTAGGTCAGACCACAACAGACTGGTTAAACCCGGTATTAAGCGGCGTTCTAGGGCGCTCAGGTCTCCCTCGCTGCTCCCGTTGTGCTGGAGGTGGGGCCAGGTTGGGTCTTCCCGTTGGTCCTGGACTTGCTCGCGGATTACGGCTAAGCGCCGTTGATGAGCCATCCAGGGTGAGAGAATCTGCCAACCTTCGTGTTGACAGTGTTGACGGGCTAACATTTCCAGGGAACAGTAGGGAACATCGAGGGCTGTGGCGAGGGACTGATGAGCGCAAATGACCTGAGTGGTCGCGGCGATCGCCTCGCGCTGTTCTAGGAACTCAAATCGAGTCTGATGGTGGATTTTGATAATGCGCATTCGCCTCACATCCTCTACGTCCTGTCCTCTACGTCCTGTCCTCTACGTCCTTGAATCGCCTGAGACCTGGCCCTTTAACTGAACCATTCGAGTCGCTGTTTGCTCTCGACTCCGGTATGGTTAATCTTAGCCCTCAACCTGTTCTCAAACTATTGGACCGCAGAGCGTGAACCCCAAACAACGGGGGTCTTTTCAGCCCTTAATCGAAGCCCTCAATGGAACGCCCGTCACCTCATGCGACAGCCCCCTTCCATCGCCCAGGCCTTTTCCCTACTCTGTTTTTTAGGCGCTGCAATTTTGCTGGTATTGGAGTTTGTTGGTCCCGAGACTCAACCATCGAGTCCTGCGTTTGAGGATCTCGCGGCCAATGAGTCACCC
This sequence comes from Phormidium sp. OSCR, assembly GCA_001314905.1. GTDB lineage: Bacteria > Cyanobacteriota > Cyanobacteriia > Cyanobacteriales > Geitlerinemataceae > Sodalinema. The sequence goes on along the minus strand of LJZT01000002.1, from coordinate 93,318 downwards.
GAGAATCCGGACGAGCCGGCGCAGGCACCTGTTGCGTCCGTGTCCTCTGCGATCGCCACCCCCTCAGACCTAAGCTTTCCTGAGTTTAGCGTCTCGTTGGCCAATAACCTCGAGAACCTCGATCTCTTCATGGCCAAGACATCATCGTCATCATCCTGGCTGTCCTCAACGAGATCCTTAACAGAGCCAACTAACACAGAGCCAACTGAGGAACCCACCCCCGAGGAACTTTACCTAGAAGTGTCTCTGAGTCAGCGAACCCTGTCAGTCTACCAAGACCAAGAGCGACAGCATCACTATCCCCTCGCCGTCGGTCAAGAGGGTTGGGAAACCCCCACCGGAGTCTTTGAGGTCATCGAAACTCGAAAAAATCCGGCCTGGGAGCATCCTCTAACGGGGGAGAGCATTCCCCCGGGGCCAACTAATCCCTTAGGCGATCGCTGGATTGGCTTTTGGACCGATGGACAGGTCTATATCGGCTTCCACGGAACCGCTGATGAGTCCGACCTTGGAGCCGCCGTGTCTCATGGCTGTTTGCGTCTGTCTAACCGGGATATTCGCCAGCTTTATGAGCTTGTTGAGCCAGGAACCCCAGTCATTGTCCGTCCTTGAGCGATCGCCCCCTCAGAGACTTAGCCTCATAGACTTGGCTTTGACACTTAGCTTTGACAACAGTCCCTAGAGGTCCTTGGCTTGTTGTTCTTCCGCCTCAAAGTTCTCAGCATAGGCCTCTAAAAGCATACTCACCTGAGACAAGACCTCTTTAGGATTGGTTTTCCCCAACAATTGACGTTCCGGGAAAAACTCAGGATGCGCCAAACTTTGGTCAATCGCATCCGTGACCTGTTTACTAATCAAGTCCGAGAGTTGTTCTCGGGCGCGCGATCGCTGGAAGTTGGCCCCTTCCTCCGTTGTGGCATACAGTGGCGGCAGGCGATTGAGAGCATAAGCGGCGATATCGCCCACATCCAGGGTGCGATCGGTACTGGCCTCAATTTCGGCCACTTTTGTAATTGCCTCCGATAAGACCAACTCCTCCATAACATTAATAAACTGCTTACGGGGTAAGACCACAACGTCACCCGTAAGCAGCGCCCCCATCAGGCGATCGAGGGACATATATTCTTCAATAGACAGTTCTGAGGCCGTATTACAAATACGTCCCACTTCGGCTTCCATGACGGGAGTTAAGTACCCGTCCGAGAGAGCCTGTTCGACAATTTTGACAATGCTCATAGCGGCTATCGGTTCGTCTTGCTACATCGATGCAATGGATCACCACACCGTCCGTCAGAGATCTGAAACAGGAAAATTTAACTGAAACCCTGAGATTATACTGTTTTTTCTCAGGTCAAGTCTGAGATTCCCATGATTTCCCTCTCACTCACCTCAACCATCGAGGTCAAACATCGAGGCGAGTGAACCGTTCTGGGGAATTATTTTAATCCCAAATTTAACCAGGGATCCGGGTCAACAGATTCCCCATTCACATAGAGTCCCCAATGTAAATGAGGACCGGTAGAGATACCGGTGCTACCAATGCGGCCGATGACCTCTCCGGCTTCGACCATCTGGCCTTCGCGAACATTGATCTCACTCAGGTGAATGTAAATACTGGTTACCCCTTGGCCATGGTCAAGACCGATACTATTGCCATGGAGTTCAAAGCCTTGGGAGACAGTCCCGACAAGAGACACCCGGCCCCGAGCCGTAGCGACAACCGGCGCTCCCATAGGAGCAGCGTAATCAAAGCCACGATGGTAATAATTCTCGGCCCACTCGCCGTTATAGTAGCGACGAACCCCGTAGGGAGTGCTAATGGGGCCATCGCTGGGATGACGAAAAGAGCCAGTCCAAAGCCGTTCTGGGGTTACGGTGGCTTTGAAGGCATCCATACGGTCAAACTCGTAATCGGTGCCTTGAATGGCGTTAACAGAGGGAGAAAGCCAAATTTCTTGAATGGTGAAACTGCGATCGCCCAAGGAAACCGTTTGACGTTGCTGTTGACCCCCAGAACTGGCGCTGATCGAAAATGGTCCTGGAGTATCGAGGGGAGTGGTGGGAATAAAGGCCCGATAGCGATTCTCCCCGACGGAAAAGGTCTGATAACTACGTCCACGAGCCGTGACGGTGGGGGCTTGTTCAGACTCACTTTCGAGCTCAGTTTCGATCAGAACCGAAAGGGTTTCGCCTAAACGGGGCCGTTCAGGTGAGACTCGCATCTCCAGGGCCAGGGCCGGAGCGCTCATGACAACCCAAGTCCCGATCACAGCCGCCAGGGGCTGAGTCAGGGAGGAGGTGAGGGGATTGAACATCATAGCAGTTAACACTTAGGACTTAACCATTAGAAACGGGGAGAGCGACCCATCATCCGGGTACTGCTCATTTTAACCGTCATAGTCTAACCCTCATTTGGAGCCGTGACCGGTTTGACATAGACCACCAATTGACGATTGACCAGGTATTGATGCCCCTCATCATCCAGTAAACAGAAGTAGATGGGATCTTGCCAGGCAATTCGTCCAATCAGGCGATCGCCGGTGGTGGTTTGTAGTTCAAGGGGGGTATGTTCTTTGACGTACTGTTGCAGGAAACGAATGCTCGGTAAACTCGTATCCATTTCAATCGCCATAGGTCCGTCTCCTCACTGATAATAGAAATGTCGAATAAAATGGCCGGTTGTGGGCGTCACGGCGATCGCCACTGTGTTTGCTATTATTGGCTACCATACCACCTTGAGCGAAAGGGCACGAACGCCCCCTAATGACGGACAAAGGACTCACCCACAATGACAACCCTGGACTTTCAGAAATATCACGGTTTGGGCAATGATTTCATCTTGCTCGACAACCGCCACAGCCACGATCCCCTGTTAACGCCAGAACAGGCCAAGCAGATCTGCGATCGCAATTTTGGCATTGGCGCTGATGGCGTGATTTTCTTACTTCCAGGCCAAGACGGGACGGATTACACCATGCGGATTTTTAACTCCGATGGCTCAGAACCCGAGATGTGCGGCAATGGTATCCGCTGTCTAGCGCAATTTGCGGCCCAACTGAACGGCCAAGAAGCAGCCACCTATCGCATTCATACCCTAGCCGGGGTCATCACCCCTCAATGCCAGGCCGACGGACGGGTTAAAGTAGATATGGGAGAACCACGTCTGTTAGCTGGGCAAATCCCCACGACCCTCAAACCTGAGTCTGAGAAAGTGGTTGATGTTCCCCTAACCGTCGGCGATCGCACCTGGAACCTCACCACCGTCAGCATGGGCAATCCCCATTGTGTCGTCTTTGTCGATGACGTTTCTGCTATCCCCCTGGCTGACATTGGCCCCCAATTCGAGCATCATCCGCAATTCCCCCAAGGGGTTAACACGGAATTTCTTGAAGTGACTCAGGGCAATTACGTAAAAATGCGGGTGTGGGAACGCGGGGCAGGTGCTACGCTGGCCTGTGGCACAGGGGCTTGTGCATCTGTAGTCGCCGGTGTCCTGACCGGACGCTGTGACCGAGTTACCACAGTTGAACTACCGGGTGGTAACTTGGAAATTGAGTGGTCGAGTCAAGGATCTGTGTATATGACGGGGCCAGCCACCTTTGTCTTTACAGGCACATTGCACCTGTAATTGTCCTGTAATTGTACGGAATTATCTCCCAGAGTCCGTTTCCCATCATCTGACTGAGCCATCATAACCGGCTCTAGGGACTGCTCTGAGGACTGCTCTGAGGAGAAACAGATGTCAGGTCAGCGTCAACGGTATCAGTCACATCAAACTAACTAAGGTATAGAGGTTAACTCATGGGTGGAGGCATTTATCTAATCCAGGACGACGAGCAATTAGTCGAAATGAGCGAGCAAGCTTACGAGTCCGAAGAACAACTCCAAGAACTCCTGGAAACCTATCCCAACCTCCTGGCTGGCGATCAGATTGATACAGCACTCCCCCGCTACTGGCTGCTAATTCGCCGAGAGACCCCAATTCCCACCGAGGAAGACGGGGCCGGCCGTTGGTCCGTCGATCGCCTCTTCATCGACCAAAACGCCATCCCCACCCTAGTTGAAGTTAAACGCATTGATAACAGTCGCATCCGCCAAGAAGTCATTGGCCAGATGTTAGACTACGCCGCCAATGCCAGCATTTACTGGCCCATCGACACGATTGTGTCGCAGTTTGAGACCAATTGCCGCGAACAAGGCCGCGATCCCGAAGAAGTCTTTGAAGAGTTTTTGGGAGAAGATGCCAGCGAAGAACGGTTCTGGCAAAAAGTCAAAACCCATCTGCAAGCCGGGAAAATTCGCCTCGTCTTTGTGGCCGATCGCATCGCCCCAGAATTGCGGCGAGTGGTCGAGTTTCTCAACGAACAAGTCGATCCGGCCGAAGTCTTGGCCCTTGAAGTCAAACAATATGCCGATCACTCCGCCGAGGCCTTGCGTCTATTAGTCCCTCGGGTCCTCGGACAAACCGCCGAAGCTCGCCTGAAAAAGTCCAGCGCCACCCGTGAACGTCGTCGTTGGGATGAAACATCATTTTTCCCAGAATTCGCCAGTCGCCGGGGCGAAGAAGAGGCAGCAGTGGCACGAAAAATCTATGCCTGGGCGCAAGAAAAAGTCCCCCATGTTGAAGTGCAATGGGGCAAAGGCGATAACTATGGCGGATTTGGTGTTTATTTCAAAGATAATCGCGGCAAAATTGGCAGTGAGTTATTCAATATCGGCATTTGGGGCGGTTTAGAACTCTCCTCACAAAATTACGGTTCTCAACCCCCGTTTAATCAGACAGAACCCTGGCAAGAACTGCGATCGAAGTTCAGTTCAGTCGGGATTGCCCTGCCGACAAATCCCACAGAAACCCGTTTTCCCTATCTACGACTCTCGGCATTACAAGATGATTTGATGTTAGAGCAGATTTTGCAAACCTTCACCTGGGCCGTAGAACAAGCAGCGGGTAGTTCATCGTAATACCATTTTCAAAAAATCTCACAACCCCCTTGCCCCTTGCCCCTTGCCATCCCCTCTTGGGAGGGGTTAGGGGTGGGTTATGCCCCTTGCCTCGGGCGACCACAAGGGTACGCCCCTACGTCTTTTCTGTTCCCTATTCCCAATTCCGAAGTTCCCTGCCTTGCCTCTTGCCTCTTGCCTCTTGCCTCTTGCCTATTCCCCATTCCCCAAAGATTGCAACGAAGCCTGAATACCATGGCGTTGCAGTGCATCCAACACCGCCTCAGCCCGATCGCGGTGGCGGAAGGCGGCCGACTGGGTAATATGTCCATCACGGCGGCGTAGGGTGAGGGCATCGGGCATCAACAGTTGTACCAACTCTCGATCGCTGTTGCTGCGAGGAACAACGGTAATGCGGAATTGTAGGCGCGTCGGTGGCACATTAACACTGGCATAACTCGGCGGTGGTGGAGGTGCGCCAGGACGGTTCGAGAGGGCAGTGGTAGGCGGTAACGGCAAATGACCGCGATCGCCGATGGGGACATTACCATCAGGAACCCGAAGCGGCGGAAGTTCCCCCCGAGTCGAAATCGGCACCGGATAGGAGGATTGGGGCGGCTGGTAGGCTAGGGGAGGTTTGTCAAAGGAGACCGAAGGCGATCGCTGCTGCACCGATAACGCACTGGCATTGCCCCAAGAAAGAACCTCAACGCCTTCTGTAGACTCGGTTTCAGTGGCCTCTCGTTCAGTGGCCTCTCGTTCAGTAGGAATTAGGGCCGGCGTTGAAGCCGACGATCCTAGACGGGAACGAGTTGCCAGACGACCGATATTGCCGCGATTATTAACAAAACGATTATCCTGGGAAGAAGCCTCAGCCGTCGGCGCGATCGCCACTCCTTGATTGCCATTGCCCTCAAAGGTACTATTGACAACCCAGAGGCGGCCCGACGCTAACCAAATGCCATGGCCCTGGGGATTGCTTACCGTCACCCCATTCAAGCCCGAACCATCAGCCGCCGCGATCGCCGTATGCTGAGAGCCATACGCACTGTCGAGGCTCCCACCACCGGAAATCATCACTCCCTGGCCCTGCCCTCTCGGATTACCATAGAGCGTAACCCCAGAGGGCAGCCGTAGGGGGAAAACTTCACCGTTAGCGCGGTTGTAGGTTCCCGGACTGAGGAAAATCACCGTATTGGCTTCGGCGCGACGCAAAGCATAGGTTAACGTTCGCAGCGGTTGCGCCTCACTACCGCCACCGGGGTGATCTCGTCCCTGAGTAGGATTGACAAAGACTAACGTGGCCTGAGACGATCGCCCCGACGACCCTGAAGACGATGCCCTTTGACTGAGTAATCTGGGTCCCGATTGGGCGATCGCCGGCTCAATAGTGATACCATTCGCCAGGGTGAGCGTGAGCGCCCCCAACGCGCCCCATTGGATAAGTGATAACCCCATATACGCAAATCCTAGGTGCAAGACAACGCAACAACCAAATCAGTGAACAACAGACAACGGGTTGATGTCCTCAACCACCGCCTATCCCAACCTAAAACACCGCCGATGAACCCTCGGGAAACCCACGAACCTACTGTCATTGAGGGAACAATGTCTATCGAAGGACAAGCCCACCACGAAGCCAGTTTAACGCCGCCCTCCGTCTGCCGCATCCTCGATGCCAACCTCGATCGCGCTCGCGAAGGCATACGCATCGTCGAAGAATGGTGTCGTTTCGGATTAAACAACGCTGAGTTAACCGATACCTGCAAGCAGATGCGCCAGGAACTCGGCCGTTGGCATAGTGCTAAACTCAGATCCGCCCGAAATACCCCTGATGATCCTGGCGTTGACCTAACACATCCTCGCGAAGAACGACGAGAGAACGTTGAACAGGTCTTACAAGCCAACCTCTGTCGCGTCGAAGAAGCCTTACGAGTCTTAGAAGAATACGGCAAGCTCTACCACGTCGATATGGGCAATGCTTGTAAACAGATGCGATATCAAGTTTATACCCTAGAAAGTTACTTTCTGGCCTATCAACGGCAGCAAACCTTAAAACAAGCCTCTCTCTATCTGGTAACATCTCCGAGCGATCGCCTATTTGAGATTGTCGAAGCGGCTCTACAAGGGGGACTGACCCTGGTGCAATATCGGGATAAGGATGCCGATGATGTGACGCGCCTCAACACCGCCCAAAAACTCAAACATCTCTGTCATGACTATGGGGCCTTATTTATCCTCAACGATCGCGTCGATTTAGCCTTAGCCATTGAAGCTGATGGGGTTCATTTAGGACAGCAAGATGTCCCCATCTCCTTCGCGCGTCAACTGTTGGGTTCCCAACGGATTATCGGTCGTTCAACCACGAACCCCGAAGAAATGCGCCGCGCCTTAGCCGAAGGAGCCGACTATGTGGGAGTTGGCCCCGTCTATTCCACGCCTACGAAAGAGGGAAAAGCCCCTGCTGGCTTGGAATATGTCCGCTATGCCGCTGAACGTTGTCCGGTTCCCTGGTTTGCTATTGGGGGGATTGATATGAACCGACTCCCACAAGTGTTTGAAGCAGGTGCAACGCGGGTAGCTGTGGTGCGGGCCTTGATGGAAGCCGAACAACCCACCCTTGTCACCCAGTATTTTCTCTCTCAGTTGGCTTGGGTGAATCGGATGCGTGGTCGTGATGAGCAAGGATAGCCGGGAACGTGCATCGATTGCTGGACTATTCTCGACTGTTTGCTGCATCTGAGGCTGAGATGTTATCGGCCTTTGAGGCGCAACTTGAGCAAAAACTAGGGCAATTAGATCGTCATCCCCAGTCGCCGCTGGTGTTGTTGGCTGAACGGGATGCGATCGCCTTTTTGGCCGGGTTCCTGGCGACTCAGTTACGGGGAGTTCCCCTCGTTCTCGGGAATCCCCAATGGCGTCACCGAGAATGGCAACAGGTACAAGGTTTATTGACCTGTAATCTAGTTTGGGGCCAGGTTCGACTGAACATGAGTTCTAAGACTTCTAACGCCCAGACTTCTAATACCAAAACTCACCCCCCAGCCGGGACAATTATGATTCCCACTGGGGGAACGTCGGGGAGGATTCGTTTTGCGGTTCACACCTGGGAGCGGCTAACGGCTTCGGCGTTGGGGTTTCGCGACCATATCCAGGGCCAACAGACGGGCCAACAGATTAACTGTTACTGTACCTTGCCGCTGTTTCATGTCAGTGGCTTGATGCAGGTGGTGCGATCGCTCGTCACCCGAGGCCAACTCGTTTTTGGTTCTTACAAGGCGTTACAGGCTGGAGTATTGCCCGCGTTTGAGCCGGAACAGTTCTGGATTTCTTTGGTTCCGACTCAGTTACAGCGACTGTTGCAAAATCCCAGGTTAATTCCCTGGTTACAACGGTTTGAGGGGATTTTACTCGGCGGTGGGCCAGCTTGGCCGGGATTACTGGAGATGGGGCGATCGCAGGGTCTGCCCTTGGCTTTAACTTATGGTATGACGGAGACGGCCTCTCAGGTGGCGACGCTGCAACCTCGGGAGTTCCTCGCTGGCAACAACAGCAGTGGTCGAGTTCTGCCCCATAGTGAAATTATCATCGCTGATGCCTCTGGCTGCCCGGTTAAGCCTGGAGAAATCGGACAATTAACGATTCGGGGTCAATCCTTGATGCGGGGCTATTACGGCGAATTTGAGTGGGATGAACCGAGTCTCGGGGAACTGGTGACGGATGATTATGGCTATTTTGATGAGGCGGGTTATCTGCATATTTTGGGCCGGGGAAGCCAGATGATTATTAGCGGCGGGGAGAAGGTGTTTCCCAGTGAAGTTGAGGCGGTGTTACGAGAAAGTCCGGGGATTGAGGATGTCTGTGTGTTCGGGATGGCGGATGAGGACTGGGGTGAGGTGGTGGTAGCCCTGTATGTTCCGGCCGGCACCGAGTTGTCTGAGGAGATTATCATGGAGGGGCGATCGCGTCTAGCGCACCAGTTAGCGTCCTATAAACATCCAAAACATTGGCTGGCAACTGAGCGGATTCCTCGCAACAGTCGCGGTAAACTTGAGCAGGTGCAGGTGCAACGTCTCGTCTCAGCGCTTCGAGCCAGCAAAGAGAGCGCCAAATACGGCGATGATGAGTAAGGTGAGGTAGCCAAATACAGCCAGCCAGTCTAAGACAAAACTGCTGTCCACGGTTGCGAGAGTGGGAAAAACGCTAAACACTTGATAGTTCATAATTAATAAATGAAAAAGAATAAATAAAAAACTGGAGTGATTGGGAACATCTCTCGTAGTTTTTAGTTTAGCAACAACCGCAAAAAACATCAATTGATTTACACTAATTTTTCCCAATTCTTAAACGTTAAATCACAGATATAGCAATCGAAGATTGCTTTAGGATACTCTGAGGAAGAGAATCTCCTACCTCTTGCCTCTTGCCATCCCCTCTTGGGAGGGGTTAGGGGTGGGTTATGCCTCTTGCCTTCTTTTCCCCAATTTTTTTTGTCCTATTCAGACCAATTTTTGCTATAGCTCATGAAACTCCCGTTCCCGTTAAGACACCGAGTTTCTTAAAGAAACCCGGTGTCTGGTATTCGACCTACATCACCCGGATTTAATAAACTTAAGTAACAGAGTCCAACCATCATGTTTTCCCATCAATGGATAGTTAAACAAATCCCCACACTCGCCCTGCCAATCCTGATCACAACACTCCCGCAAATCCCAAGCTACGCCCAAGTTGTCCCAGACCAAACCTTAGCCAACCCATCCCAACTCACCAACCAAGACGACCGGATTCAAATCGATGGCGGAACCCAAGCAGGAAGCAATCTCTTCCACAGTTTCCAAGACTTTTCCATCCCCCAAAATCGTCAAATTCACTTCAACAATGCCGCAAGCATTCAACGAATTATCACTCGCGTTACCGGGGGCAATCCCTCCCGCCTTGATGGACATCTCAGTGCCAATGGTTCGGCAGACTTTCTGTTAATCAATCCCCACGGCATTGAATTTGGCCCAACAGCACGACTGTCTCTAGGGGGACTATTTCTGGCCACAACCGCTGAAGACATCCAATTTGCTGATGGAACCGTTTGGGGTCATTCTGCCTCTGAAACCCCCGCCTTGTTGACCGTATCCGCCCCAGTCGGGGTACAGTTTGGCCAAACCCCTGGAGCGATTGTCAATCGTTCAGTGGCTGTTGATGACATGGGAACACCGGTGGGATTGGAGGCGTTGCACCTCTCCTTTCTCGGGGGAGATGTGCTGTTTCCGGGAGGCCAGGCGCGATCGCCTCTCTCGGTAGAATTAGCCAGTTTTGGCCCTGGGAGTTTTGCTGAACTCGATCGCCCCGAACCCCTCAATCACGTTAATTCCCAGGCCTTGGGGACCATTGAACTGACGCAACAGGCGGGAATTGCTGGCGGGGCCATCCGGCTGCTGGGCCATCGCCTACGGATGGCTGACGGGGCGCAACTCCTCTCCACGGATACCCCCATCGGTCCCGGTGCGATCGCCATCGAGATGCAAGACAGCGTCCACCTGCAAGGGGGGGCGCAAATTTTGGTTCAGAATCGTCCCAATATCGAGATTCAAACAGGACACTTTCGCCTGGAGGATACCTCCCGCATCCTGGTTAATCAAGTCAGCGAGGGGGGCCAGGGGGGCGATATTCGTATCCAGGCCCGAGAGGCGATCGCCCTCAGTGGCGTTGGCTTTGAGCCATTTAACCGCTTCCTGGCCGCCATCGCCGCCGGCCGCTTAGAACCCGACGGCGACACCATTGGTGGCATCTTCTCCGTCACCACTGCTGGCCAAAGTGGCGATGTCAGCCTCATCACTCCCGGAGACGTTCGGGCTGAAAATGGCAGTATCATCTTTATGCCGGTCTTTGGAACCGCTCAGGGGGGACAACTCAGTTTTGACATTGGCGGAGTCCTGGACATCACGGAATCCGCCTTAGTCAATGCAACCACGGTCGATAGTCAAAGTCTTGGCGGCGATATCACCGTCTCCGCTGAATCCTTGCGTATCGCCAATGGTTCGGGACTGGCGAATTTGACCCTAGGGGATGGCCCCGCCGGACAGATCACGATTCACACTCAAGAGCGAGTCGAAGTGGTCGAGTCGCGGCCTGATGCCTTTGTTCCCACGGGGATTTTCAATAACTCCCTCTTTGGAACTGGGCCGGCTGGAGATATCACCATTACCACTCGCCATCTCATCAATGATCGTGGCGGCTTGATTACCTCCAACACCGGCGGAACCATCGGCACTCAATTAGTCACCCAAGGAGGGCCGGGGGGCAATATCAACATCACCGCGACGGACTTAATTGAAATTATCGGGGTCTCGTCTGATGGCCGGCTCACCAGTGGCCCCGGAACAACTGCTTTTGGCGACTTTCCCTCGGGGAATCTAACTCTGAATACCCGCCGTTTAGTGATGGGTGATGGGGCCATTGTCTCAACGGCCACCGTGGGGGCAGGAGATGCGGGAACGCTGACGGTCAATGCTAGTGACATTGAGGTGTTTGGCCGATCGCCCATCACCGGATTACCAACAATTTTAGTGTCCTCCTCGGGACGGGAAGATTTGCCGTTAACCGCCAGTGGCGAGGGGGGGGATTTACGCATTATCAGCGATCGCCTGACGGTTCGCGATGGTGCAGTCTTGGATGTTCGCAGTTTGGGGACTGGGAGTGCGGGCCTGTTAGCCATTGATGCGAGTCAGATTCGCTTGCAAGACGGCGGTAGCTTGAATGCTGCCACGGTGGGGGGACTTGGGGGAAATATTGAGGTGCGATCGCAAACTCTCCAACTTCGCAATGGTAGTAGTATCAGTACCAACGCCGGGAGTCGTGATGGCGGCAATATCCGCCTCGATACGGCTACGTTGGTGGCCTTAGACAACAGTGATATTACCGCTAATGCCCTCGAAGGTCGAGGAGGTCAAGTTAGCATCACGGCTGAGGGGATTTTCGGCACGGAGTTTCGCGAGTTTCAGACGGGTCAAAGTGATATTACCGCGACCTCGGCCCTGGGACCTGAATTTAGTGGCATCGTGGAGATTAATACGCCAGACGTCGATAGTACGGCGGGACTCGTGGAACTCGACAGTGGCACTCTAGACCCCGCTAGGGAAATTGTCCGAGATTGTATGGGACAGGATAATCGCTTTGCGATCACCGGACGAGGCGGGATGCCAACAGACCCCAGCCGCAGTTTACCATTATCTCTCGGTTGGCTCGATGGTCGAGATTGGCGATCGCTCAATGGGAATATAAACCACAATAGGACTCGAACCCCTCGGCAGGAGATCTCTGAATCTGAGACGGTACCTCTGATTGAGGCAACCTCTTGGATGATGACAGCCAATGGCCAGGTGTCTTTGGTCGCACCAACGCCTAATTCTCCTCTGTTTTCGGCTGATTCCTGCCGTTAGCGGATTGGTAACGTCAACTTCACAAGTCAATGCGTCTATAAATTAAAATTCCCGACATTTCTTGAATTTTATGGTAATTCATGTTCAGTTGAGTTTCCAGAATCTGTCGCGCAGCTGCACTTTCAGGACGGGAGAGATAATCGACGTCTCGATGTTTAACAATAAACTCGGGGACGAGGGAAAAAATGTTTTGCATTTCCTGTTCTGGTGAGCTGACACCTTCATGAATGGCATCTAACAAATACTGTTTTGAGATCGTCGAGGGATGAGTCGTGGCTTTGGTTAAGGGTTGAGCGTCAATGAGCCAATAGACAAGATGCTGATTGAGTAGATAAACGGGTTGATTTTCGACATTTTGGCTTTTTAAATAATCGGCGATCGCATAGGGTGAACCATGTCGAAGAGGCTGGCTCGCCAAAAATCGCTCTGCCACAACTCCATATTCAGTTAAAATTGGCTGGAGAGAAAGGAGCGCCAACCATACGCTAATTGTTATTCATAAAGCTCGCAGCCGTTAGGGTTGAATACGCCTATAAATAAACCGATTGCCAATTTGAGTTGTTTTTTCATAGTGATTGGCAAGCTGCTGATTCAAGAAATCTTTTGCATTCTGCATCTTTCCCGACAAGAGATAAGAAACAAACCTTTGTTTGACCACAAACTTTGGTTCAGCAGCAAAGACTTTAGCTAGTTCTGACTCTGGAGAACTTCCAGGACCATTGACAATCTCTAAAATATCGTCTCGTGATACATTAGATGGATGGGTTGTTATAGCCGTCAGGGGTTGAGAATCAATTAACCAATACACCAGATGATCCGTCATCATATAAATCGGTTCATTTTCGGCTTGATTGTCCCGAAAATACGCCGCAATGTCATAGGATGGTCCCGTTTGCAGGGGACCCCCAGCCACAAGACGACCTCCCACAATTCGATATTCTGTTAGAATCGGCATTAGGGAACTTAGGAGCGCTAATAGGACAACAACAGAAATCAAGGGTTTGAAGAAGCGAGGTTTTGATAGTTTTTGCCACAATATTGCCGTTCCTAGCCCTAAACAGGGGGGCATTTGAATCAGGTAATGTTGATAAGTTGCGCCACTTTGTAGAATCGATAAACCCACACTGAACGTCATAAGAGTTAGGGCGATCGCCTGAAACAAACTCGCTGAATTGTGGCGGTTTCTCGGCAGAAATGCAGCCGCAATTCCCAAAAAACCACCCATCCAGATCACGAGGCTTGCTCCGAGGGTTGCTTGATGTTGACTACTATTCACTAACCCCGTCATTAAACGCCTGAATGACTCGATACTTGTTACGTCATCTCTTGAATACTGCAACGGTGCAATAACCACGGATGTCCACCAGATCTGGCTATTTTCTGTCATTAAATAGGGGAAATAAGTCAGGAAAATAATCAGCAAACATCCTAGGCTATAAATTAACCCATGATGCAGGACTTGACGCCATTTTGGAGCCTGTCGTACAACTAGATAGCAGCCAAGTATGACAACGGTATAGGCTAAATTCAAGCGAACAAAGGCAGCGATTGTCAGTAAAACTGAAATTAGAAATGTAAACCTTAAATCTGGGGTTTTACAACAAAAAAATAGAGCCAAAGCAGCCGTTAAAGGCACGATCGCCATATGTTCAGTCATAGTTGCTTGACCACTGTCTAGCAAACTGATACCCATGCTAGTGGCGATCGCCGCGAGAAAGGCACTAGAATGGTTGGCAATTGTTGTTCCAGACCCGTACACCAATAAAGCCGTTAAAATAACACAAATTGTCCCCGCAATGCGAATCGAAATAACACTTTTGCCGAGAATCAAAATAAAGCCCGCATAGGCCACAAATGCAAGGGGAGGTTTTAAGTCCCAAAGTTCAGTGTAGGGAAGATGTCCATCTAGGATGGATTGTCCCATGAGAATAAATGTGCTTTCATCCCAGTCAATGACATCCTTGAAAAAGAAGGGCAGACGAATGAGCAAAGACACGACGGCGATCGCAACGATAAAGAACATATCGTTTTGAGAACCCGTTTGACTAAAATAATTTTGTTGACTCATGAAATCCACAGACACTAAACGATACCCCTAAAAATTAGGGAGGAAAAACAAGTTACCGTTGAACATCGGAGCCAAAACGGGGGTTCTTATTAACCAGTCCAAGCAAAGAATCGCCTGATTATACTCTAAGAAACGAGGCCTTGAGAGGGAGTGGGTTGCCAAAATATGGTAAAACAGCAACAGTTGTGGTGTTCAAGAATCGAGGCAATCACATGAGACGAGTATTTGTATCCGCGGGCCATGGAGGTTACGACGATGGACAGCTTGACCCCGGAAGCATTGCCGGTGACACAACCGAAGCCCAGGAGATGATTCTACTGCGCGATCGCCTCCTCAGCGCCCTCCAGGCCCGCAAAGTCACCGCCCTATCGATTCCCGATGACCTTAACCAAGACCAAACCATCGCCTGGATTAACAATCGCGCCCAAGCTAACGACGTGGCGATTCAACTCCATGCCAATGCGGCCCTAAACCCCGAGGCCCGAGGCACAACGGTATATTACATCACCAACAACAACGAACGTCGCCTCGAAGCCGAACGCCTACTGCGTAGTTTACTACAACAAGTTCCCCAATTTGCCAATCGCGGCGCCCGCCCTGACTCGATGACAGCAACAGGAAGCCTCAAGTTTTGTCGGACGGTAGCCGTTCCCTCCCTCTATGTCGAGATTGGCTTTCTCACTAACCCGAGCGATCGCAGTTTAATCCAAAATCGTCGCCCCGCCATCGCCGCCGGCCTCGCCGACGGACTCCTGGCTTGGGTGAATCGCGCCCCAGAACTTCCCCCACCCGATGTCACCTACCCTACCATCAACATCCGCATCAATGGTCAACGCTACGGCGAACCCGGCCTGATTATTCATGGCAACTCCTATATTCCCATTGACTTAGCCGATGCCTTGGGAGTGGATTTAAGTAATGCCGAATATGTGCGGCGAGTCTATTACCGGAATGTCGTCTATGTCAAAGCCATTGATTTGCGCGAGTTTAATATCTCCGTTACTTGGAATAATGACGATCGCGCCGTCGTTTTACGGTCAGCTATTCCCATTTGCCCCGGACATATTGACCGCATTATGGGAGTGGGAAATACCACAGAAACCCAAATGCAAGTGTTTCTAAAAAACGATAATTCCGAAGCGCTCGACCAATTTCCCGACTTGGCAAAACTCTATCGAGAAGAAGCCAGCATTGAGGGAGTCAACAGTGATATTGCCTTCGCCCAAATGTGTTTAGAAACCGATTTCTTGCGCTTTGGTCGTGGTGTCAGTGCCAGTCAAAACAATTTTGCCGGTTTAGGTGATGCCGCCGGAAGTTCCGGTGGGGCAACCTTTTCCTCGGCCCGAGTGGGGGTTCGCGCTCACATTCAGCATTTGAAAGCTTATGCCAGTGTTGAACCCCTGGTCTTAGAAATTGTTGACCCACGTTTTCGCTTTATTTCCCGAGGAATTGCCCCCCTGGTTCAACAACTCTCAGGACGCTGGACATCTGACCGCAACTACGGCGATCGCATTCTCGCCATTCTCCGCCAACTCTACGAATCCGCCGGTATTTTATAGCCAGTTTTCGCGGCAAAGCAGCCATAAGAAAGGGCGACCACAAGGGTACGCCCTTATGTGATTTCTTGCCTATTCCCTTCCCCTCTTGGGAGGGGCCAGAGATGGATTATCAAACTATCAACTATTCACTATTCACTATTCACTATTCACTATTCACTATTCACTATTCACTATTCACTATTCACTATTCACTATTCACTATTCACTATTCCTGTCGGGCAAAATTCTGTCACCCACAAACCTAAGTCCTCGTCCGGAATCTCTTGTTTAACATGGTCACAGAGAGCCTGAGCCTGTTCTGGAGTTTCCGTCAGAGCAAACACCGTTGGTCCAGATCCCGACATCATGGCCCCGAGAACATCACCATCGGACATCACCTGACGCAATTTAGCCACCGAAGGAAACTCCGGTAAAACCACCTTTTCTAAGTCGTTATAGAGCAAACGACCAATCTCGCGCTTATCATGGTTCAGCAACGCCGACATCATCGGTCCAGCATGAAGCGAATGACGTCGCTGTTCCTGTTCACTCTCACCCATCGCATAGGTATGGGAAAAGCGTTCCCGGAAGGTTTTATAGGCCCAGGGAGTAGACACAGCCAAACTGCGATATTTGGCTAACACCACCGAGATCCCTTCCATACTCGGTAGCGGGGTGATTTCCTCGCCACGAGCACTGGCTAGAGCCGTTCCTCCACTGATGCAGAAGGGGATATCTGAGCCTAACTGCGCCGCTAAATCCCAGAGTTCGGGTTGGGTCAGACCAAGGTTCCAAAGTAAGTTTAAACCCACCAGAACCGCCGCTGCGTCAGCAGAACCACCGGCTAGGCCAGCGGCGATGGGAATCAGTTTCTTGAGACGAATATCCACGCCGCCGAGGTTATGATGGCTCTCGGGGTATTGCCCGGCCATCAACTCCGCTGCACGTAGCGCTAGGTTAGTGCGATCGCCCGGAACCCCTGGCGTATTACAGTGGAGTCGGAACTGTTCGAGTCCGTTAGCCCGTAACTCCAGGCGATCGCACAGAGCCACACTCTGCATGACCATGGCCAGCTCGTGATAGCCATCGGGGCGATCGCCGATAATCTCTAAATGTAGGTTAATCTTAGCAGGGGCGGAGAGGGTGCAACGTTCCATGAGTTTGGCTCAACAGTGGATAGAACCACAAGTACCATTGATCAAGTTATCCTAGAAGGAGGATTTTGGGGAGATGGCCATGCGTCAACATCGATTTACAGCCTTGGGTTTGGCTCTAGCATTGGTTTTGGGGGCCTGTGGTTCAGAACCTGACGAGTTCAGTGTTCCTGACTCTGAAGATGACCCTGTCGCCGAACAGGCCCCGGCGGATGCCCCAACTGATGAAGATGAGGATGCAGATGAGGAGAATGATGTCCCTGAAGCCGAACCCTTTGAATCCCCACTGATAGAAGAAGACGAAGCCACCGCTGCACCCAGTGGTTTAATCTCCTCAACGAATCCCCAAGAACGTAGCCGTCAGGCTCAACGGAATTTAGATGCGGCTCGTGAAGACGGGGCTGACCCTTTTGGGGTGTTACCGGTGGAAGTTTCCCGCAGTCAGCGACAAGCCGAAACCATCGCCCGAGAGGTGACTGAGGAGCCGGAACCTGGAACTCCTGAAGCCTCTGAAAATGGTCGAACCGCAACCCGAACCGGAAACGGAACCGCAACCCAAACCGGAGACGGGACGGAAACTGATGGTATTGTTGCCGGACCTCCATTGCCACCTCTAACGGGGCAGACGATGGAACCCCTGCCGGATATCAATCCTAGAGATTTCGCAATTTCCCCCTTACGTCCTTCTGGTACGGTTTCAGCAGACGATGTTGAAGAGGATGATGAGATGCCCGTCGCTGATTCTCCTAGCTCAATACCTGAAGCTGAAGAACTGCCTCCTCCTCCTGCTACTGACTTAGCTGAAGGAACTGAGGTAACTGGAGTGATGCAAGTTGGCGGAGATATTCAAATCATCTTACAAACCCCCGGTTCTGCCTTCAGTCGTTATGTCCGAGTCGGAGATACGATCGCCAATGGGGAAGTTCGAGTTGTCCGCGTCGAAAGCTTGAACTCAGAGCCATTGGTGATTCTGGAACAGAACGGTGTAGAAATTGCTCGTGGCATTGGTGAACCAGGGATGGGTTCAGAGGATGAGGACATGGCAAACTGGGTCAGTTCCCACTAGAACAGTTAAAGGGTTTTGCAAGGGCCATCGCCCTGAGTGGACGCATTGATAGTAAGCCATCCGATTATGAAAAAGCTTAGTGCAGTTTTAACGTCTCTATTAGGCCTGAGTTTATGGAGCAACCTGCCTCCATTGAGGAGTTACGCTCAGGACGCTATTCGTGACCCTCAATGCGATCCCGTCTCTTTACTAGACACTGGCTCAGGCTATGGTCGTTGTAATTACGGTGAAGGACGCAGTTATATCGGTGACTTTAGTGATTTTTTACCCAACGGCCGAGGTATTCTAACCCTGACCGATGGTACTCGCTATGAGGGAGAGTTTAGAGAGGGATTACCCGATGGCAGGGGTCGTTTGATTCGCCCTGATGACTCTCGCTATGAGGGGATATTTGCAGAAGGAGCCATTCGTCAAGGAACGGCGTTTTATACGAATGGCGATCGCTATGAAGGCTCTTTTTCCGGGGTACCACGGACAGAGAACGTGACGGATCTAATCGATACAGGTAGAACAACCGCACAAGGGGAACCTATTTTAGAAACGGAACAAGTTGAACGAGTCTTTTTTAGCAGTCAGCCTGATGGCGATGGCCGCTATGTTTTTGCCAATGGTAATCGCTTTGAAGGAGAGTTTTTTGCCGGACAACCCTTTGGACGAGGAACATTTCGCCATTCCACAGGAACCACTTGCACAGGTTTTTTCTACACCAACAATTTTGATGCAAACAACGCGACCTGTACCTATGGTGACGGTCGTCGCTATGTCGGAGAATTGCGACAAGGACGACCCCATGGCACAGGTACGATGAGGTTTCCCGATGGACGACAAGTTGTGGGAGCGTTTCGCAACGGTCAACCGGTCAGTTTCAGCGGTTATAACTAATTCCCCTTCGGCTTCCGTTTAAGCCAAGCGGGCCGAGCAAATTTCCCCCTCTCCCAGAACAGCATGGGAAGGGGGAAGGGCCAGGGTTAAATTTAGTGGAACTGAGGACTGTGACGAATTAACCCCATGAACTCTTGACGAGTTCGCGCATCATCGACAAACACGCCTCGCATGGCACTGGTGGTTGTCCAGGAACCGGGTTTTTGCACGCCACGCATGACCATACACATATGAGTGGCTTCGATGACCACCGCCACCCCCTGGGGTTTGAGAACCTCTTGTAAGGCGTCGGCGATTTGTCCCGTCAGACGCTCCTGAACCTGGAGACGACGGGCAAACATTTCACAAATGCGGGCAATTTTAGACAGGCCAATCACCTTTCCGTTGGGAATGTAGGCCACATGAGCATGGCCAATAATCGGCAACATATGATGTTCACAGGTGCTAAATAGGGTGATGTCGCGCACCAAAACCATCTCATGAGAGTTCTCATTGAAGATGGCACCGTTGAGCAGTTCTTCCAGGGATTGGTTGTAGCCGGAGGTCAGGAATTGCCAGGCTTTGCTGACTCGTTTGGGGGTATCTCGTAAGCCTTCGCGATCAGGATCTTCTCCGAGTTCTGTTAGCAGGGTGCGGATTGAGTTACGCATTTCCTGGTCAGAAACGGTTTTATGGCCGTTGGTTTCGAGTTGTTTTTCAAGTCGATCTGTACCGATGAGTTCAGAGGAATTCGATAGTGTCATTAGGCTGTTGAAAATCAGTATCTGTGAGGAAATCGGACGTTAGATTCGCTCTTAGCAAGGCGGCGAAAAAAAAGCATTGCTGAGTCGGGCAGTGGATTAACTGCTATTGAATCTAGGAAACATGGATGTTTCTCCAAAAACGCGAGTGAATTCGCAACGAAAATTAACCATGAATGGTCAAGTTAGAGGCTCGCAACCCTGACATAACAAGGAGTGCAACTATTTTTGTTAACTGAGTTTCTTGAAAAAATGCCACTTGCTCTGAATACCGCATCGGACAGGCGATCGCGTGAGACTCGGTAAAATTGCTTAAATAAATCGAGTGCGATCGCAGACAAAGGAAACGGTTTTAAAAGCATGGGCAAAGGCAATAGCTGTCCCGATTTTGCTAGAGTTCCCGAGGGTTTAGGTTAGATTGGCTGAAGTTGCCGTGGCGCATCAAAACCCGATTTTGAAAACCCATGACAACCGCACAGAATCGTAAATCACCTTCACGATTCTAACATCTTTTTCAGGCGATCGCCGGGATTTTGACGAATATCTTTAATTTTTCTCGTCAATCTGAAATTCACAGACAACTCACAGGCAACTGACCAACCAAGACTTAGGTGGCTTCAATACTTTTAATATCAGCAGCCTCAAGACCACTCTCACCCGCCGCCAACACTAAGGCCTTTTGTTTCATCGTTTTGAAAATGTTATAAAAGCCATTGGCACGGGAGGGGGTTAAACTCGCCTGTAAGCCCGTCTCCTGAATAAAATCGGGAGCCAGCTTCACGATTTCTTCGGGGTTGAGTCCTTCAGTTCCCCGAATCAGGAACGCCAGCAGTCCCTTCGTCAGTTGAGCATCCGAATCCCCGTTAAAGCAGACCTTTCCAGCATCATCGAGCCGTGCGGTGACATAAACCTGAGACACACAGCCCTGAACCTTATTTTCAGGGATTTTCTCCGCGTCAGGCATCTCAGGCAGCTTTTTGGCTAACCAGAGCAATTGCTCATAACGGCGTTTCGGGTCAGAGGCTCGCTGGAAGCGTCGAACCATCTTGTCGAGTTCAGGGGGAAGTTGAGGAGTCGTCATCGTCAAGTCGTTGAGGATGCTGTTGGCGGTCAAGTCTTAAAAACAGAGGTCAAGAGCGAGTCGGGGAAACGCAACACTCAGGTTGAAACCGGGAACACGAGTCTAGAATCGCTGCTTCAGGAGGTAAGACCTCAAACGAGAAGCAGCTTGGTTTTCTCCTGAGTCGGAGTATCCCGGCGATCGCCCCCCATAGTTCCATAGAGTTCACAGGAGTTATTGGGGCTTTCATACAACCGTAACTTCTCCAAGCTCAATCCCAGCTCTTGCAAGGGGTCTAGGAGCAAATCTCGAATATAAATGGCGATATTTTCAGCCGTGGGAACCCGAGTCTCAAAATGAGGAATATCTTTATTGAGGAAACGATGATCGAGCGGTTCAATCACCACCTCCTGAATCACGTGACGTAACGCCCCCAACTCCACCACCATCCCAGTGCGGGGATGAACCTCCCCACAGACAGTCACATCCAGATGATAATTATGACCATGGCCATGAGGACGAGCGCATTTGCCATAAACCCCACAATTGGTCGTATAATCCAGGTCTGGACGAGCAAGGCGATGGGCCGCGCTGAAATAGGTATTGACGGTCAGACGGGCTTGCATGGTATAAATTCTAAGCTTGTCAGGCAAGATACAAAACTTTACTCAATATTATCTCACGGGGCCGGGAATTCGGAGAAGGGAAATTCTCAGGTTCAGGAGTTTTCCTGGGCGATCGCCGACCCTTTGAGAAGACCAGCCGCGTCTGAGAGTCTGTCCCTGACCCCGATTGGCAGCCTTCCCCCGATGGCTAGCCGAGATTAAATCGCCTCAACGAAGCCGCCAAATCAGCCTAACGCAACTGCCCAAGCGATCGCACCCGAACAGGTCGCCGTATCATTTGGGCCGTATCATTTGGGTAGGCGATCGCCCCAACCGGTCAACCCAACCCACAAACGCCCCCCTCGCCCCACCTGTTCCGAGCCATACTCCTCAACCATGTCCGACCTCGACCTCAACCAGCTTTTTCCCTTTCCCCTCGACGACTTTCAACAGGAGGCGATCGCCGCCCTCAACGCCGGCAAATCTGCCATCGTCTGCGCCCCCACCGGGTCCGGCAAAACCCTCATCGGCGAATACGCCATCTACCGCGCCCTCACCAACCAGAAGCGCGTCTTTTACACCACCCCCCTCAAAGCCCTCTCCAACCAAAAATTACGAGACTTCCAAGAGCAATTCGGGCCGAACAACGTCGGACTCCTCACAGGAGATCTCTCCTTCAACCGGGACGCACCCATCATCGTCATGACCACCGAGATCTTCCGTAATATGCTCTACGGAACCCGCATCGGCGAAGTAGGAACCTCCATCCAGGGCGTGCAAACCGTCGTCCTCGACGAATGTCACTACATGAACGATCGCCAACGAGGAACCGTCTGGGAAGAATCCATCATCTACTGTCCCCCCGAAATCCAACTGGTGGGCCTATCTGCCACCGTCGCCAACAGCGACCAACTCACCGATTGGATTAGCCAAGTCCACGGCCCCACCGCACGCATCTATTCCGAACATCGCCCCGTTCCCCTACAATTCCTCTTCTGTAACCGCAAAGGGGTCTTTCCCCTCCTCAACTCAGACAACACACTCAACAACCGCCTCAAACCGCGCCGAGGCAGCCAAAACCGCCGCCGTAGCCGTCGCGATGGCCTGGCCATTAGCTACGTCGTCTCCCAACTACGCAAACGGGATATGTTGCCGGCCATCTACTTCATCTTTAGTCGTCGAGGCTGCGATCGCTCCGTCAACGATATCGGCACTCTCAGCCTCGTCAACGACGACGAAGCCGCCCAACTCAAAACCACCATCGACGAATTTCTGCGACAAAACCCCGACGCCGGCCGCGAAGGACAAGTCGAACCCCTCTATCGAGGCATCGCCGCCCACCACGCCGGCATCCTACCCGCCTGGAAAGGCCTCGTCGAACAACTCTTCCAACGAGGACTGATTAAAGTCGTCTTCGCCACCGAAACCCTCGCCGCCGGCATTAATATGCCCGCCCGCACCACCGTCATCTCCAGCCTCTCCAAACGCACCGATCGCGGCCATCGCCTCCTCACCGCCTCCGAATTCCTACAAATGGCCGGACGGGCCGGACGGCGAGGCATGGACGAACAGGGCTATGTCGTCACCCTAGACACCCCCTTTGAAGGGGCCATCGAAGCCGCCAACCTGGCCACCTCCAAAGCCGATCCCCTGGTGAGTCAATTCACCCCCAACTATGGGATGGTCCTCAACCTGCTGCAAACCCACAGCCTCGACGAAGCCAAAGAACTCATCGAACGTAGCTTTGGGCAGTATCTCGCCGGCCTGGGCCTACGACCCCAACAACAGGCCCTCCAAGACCTCGACGCCGAAATTACCGCCGCCCAAAGCAAATTTGAACAAGTTGACCCCGAATATCTCAGTAGCTACGAAAAACTCCAAGAACGGCTTAAAGAAGAACGCCGCATCCTCAAAACCCTACAACAACAAGCCGGCGAAGTTCAGAATAAATCCCTCACTGTTGCCCTACAATTCGCCGTTGCCGGGAGTATTCTGCAACTCAAAGGCGCCAACGTGCCCGTCTCCGAGCCGCTAAACGCCGTCTTAGTGACCAAACGACCGGGACCCGGCAAAGCCCCCTATCTCATCTGTCTCGGGGCAAATAACCGCTGGTACGTCATCACCACCAAAGACGTGGTCAGTCTGCGGGGAGAAATTCCCCGATTAGAAGACGTCGATGCCCTCACCCCACCGCCGGAAATGCCGCCCAAACCCGGACAAGCCCGCAACGGCAACGCCGAAACCCAAGCCGTCGCCGCCAAAATCCCGCCCCTGCCGGCCCCAGAGATTGCCCCCGAAGTGCAAGAATGGCAAGATCGCGTCGCCGAGATTACCGCCGAACTCGAACGGCATCCCCTGAATCAATTTGGCAATCCCGGAACCCTCATCAAACGGGCCAAACGTCTGGCCCGTCTGCAACGGCAACGACAGGAACGAGAAGAACGTATCCGTGTCAATTTGGCCCGTCACTGGGAGGACTTTCTCGATCTCATTGATATTCTGATTGAGTTTGACTGTTTAGATGGCGTTTCCATGAAACCCACCCCTTTAGGAGAGTCCATCGCCGCCGTACGGGGAGACAATGAACTGTGGTTAGGCTTAGCCATCACCAGTGGCCAATTCGATCGCCTCACCCCCGAACAATTCGCCGCCGCCTGTGCCGCCCTCGTCATGGAAGTGCGGGCCGATACCTGGACACGCTACAGCATCACCCCAGAAGTCGAAGAAGCGTTAGGGGGATTACGGGGGTTACGTCGCAAGGTGATACAGATTCAATGGCGCTATCAGGTGGCGTTCCCGGTTTGGCTGGAATGGGATGCCCTAGGCCTGGTTGAGTATTGGGCCTACGGTGTGGAATGGACAGAACTTTGTGAAAATACCAGTTTAGACGAAGGAGATATTGTCCGCATTTTGCGGCGCACCCTCGATTTTCTCTCTCAGATTCCTCATATTCCCCATGTCAGCCCAGAACTGCGTCGTTTGGCGTGGGATGCCAGTGAATTGATGAACCGCTTTCCAGTTCGCGATGAGGTTTAATTCCCCCACACTCGCTGCAAATTCAAGACAAAACCCGGTAAAACATTCTCACCGGATAACTCAACCGGATTGGACAAGATCTCGACCTCTAAACCCACTCGATAAACTGCCACTGTTCGAGTTTGAGGGTCGATTAACCAACCCAGTTTAGCCCCATTGTCCATATACTCTTGCATTTTCTCTTGCAACGATTTCACTGTATCGGAGTGCGATCGCAGCTCGACGACAAAATCCGGGCATATATTGGCAAATCTTCCTTTCTGTGCTTCGCTTAAGGCATCCCAGCGGGCTTGACTCACCCAGGAGGCATCAGGCGATCGGATTGCGCCATTGGGGAGGGTAAATCCCGTGGAGGATTCAAAGACGTCTCCCGGTTCGCCCGCGTTACGCCACCATAGGTAGAGTTCACCGGAGATGCGGCTATTGCGTTTTCCGGTTTCCCAGCCGGTGGGCGGATTCACGATGAGTTCTCCTTGGGCAGTTCGTTCGAGTTGTAAGTCTCGGTTACTGGCGGCGAGGGCGGTAAACTGTTCGGGAGTGACGTACAGGTTGAGATGTCTGGGTAACTCAAGCGATAGAGTTGAGGGTTCGAGTTGTGTGGGAACTTGTACCATGGTGGCCGCTGCGATCGCAATCTGATTACAATTCTGATTACAATTCTAATTACAATTTGGAGTAGCACTGACCCAGAACTGCGTGACTCATGGCTGAAGCCTGCCACGACTTGGAAACGCTTTCGGGATGAGGTCTAATTCTCCCACACTCGCTGCAAATTCAAGACAAAACCCGGTAAAATGTCCTCCCCGGATAACTCAACCGGATTGGACAAGATCTCGACCTCTAAACCCACTCGATAAACTGCCACTGTTCGAGTTTGAGGATCGATTAACCAACCCAGTTTAGCCCCATTGTCCATATATTCTTGCATTTTCTCTTGTAGCGATTTCACTGTATCGGAGTGCGATCGCAGCTCAACCACAAAATCCGGGCAGATATTGGCAAATGTTCCTTTCTGCTCATCTGTGAGGGCATCCCAACGTTCTTGACTAATCCAACCCGCATCGGGAGAGCGAATGGCACCATTGGCTAACGTGAATCCCGTCGAACACTCAAAGGCTTCCCCAATCGCGCCATTGTCGTCATACCAGCGATATAACTGTCCGATAATGCTAAAGTTACGTTTTCCGGTTTCCCAGCCGGTGGGTGGATTCACGATGAGTTCTCCTTGGGCGGTTCGTTCGAGTTGTAAGTCTCGGTTACTGGCGGCGAGGGCGGTAAACTGTTCGGGAGTGACGTACAGGTTGAGATGTCTGGGTAACTCAAGCGATAGGGTTGAGGGTTCGAGTTGGGTGGGAACTTGTACCATGGTGGCCGCTGCGATCGCAATTTGATTACAATTCTAATTACAATTCTAATTACAATTCACATTAGCGCTGACCCAGAACTGAGTGACTCATGGTTGAAGCCTGCCACGACTTGGAAACGCTCTACCCTGATTCTGACGGGAAACCCATGGCGGACAATACGGAACAGTATGAATGGATTGTCCGCTTGGTTACAAATCTGAAGTATTTACTCAGAGACAAAGTTGCATTTGTCGCTGGAGATTTACTCTGGTATCCCGTGGAAGTTACAGAACCCCCAGCACCTCGCCAAGCCCCGGATGTCATGGTTGTTTTGGGTCGTCCGGCGGGATATCGTGGCAGCTATAAGCAATGGGAAGAAGAGAATATTGCCCCACAGGTCGTTTTTGAAATTCTCTCACCGAGTAATACTCGCCGGGAAATGGCAGAGAAACAGAAGTTTTATGAGATATATGGGGTGTTGGAGGCGTACTATTATGATCCGCAACGCTCTGATTTTTGGGGGTTTGTACGAGATGATCCAGACGATATTTTTACCCTAATTACGGCATTATATCTGCCCTGGACATCGCCGTTGTTGGAGATTCGATTTGAACGGTTTGAGGATGGATTGGCAATTTTCTATCCCAATGGCGAACCGTTTGCCGAACCTGAAGCGAGTTTACTCGAACGAGATCGCGCCAAACTCGCGCAACAACAAGCTCAGAGGGAACGGGATGAGGCCCAGCGCGATCGCGATCGCACTCAGGCTCAGCTCGAACAAGCGTTAGCAAGGCTTCGGGAGTTGGGCATTGATCCCGATAGGCTTTAGGGGGATGCGATCGCGGGACATTCACTGTTCTAATTCTAGGACTTTGCGATCGCGATCGGCTTTAACCTCGTCGTATTCGGCTTGGATAGGACAAAAATTTAACGGGTAGGATAGGCAATGCCCACCACAGCCTAACGTAGCGCGACCTGGATTGTCTGGGAGATTTCCACCCTACTACTAGAACCCAAAAACTGTCTACAACCTCTTAAATAGATTCTGAAAAGGTTTTTTATTTTTCCATCGATAGGTATTAAAATCTTGATAGTCAATGGAGAGGATTCGCCCATCTCCTAACTCCTCTGCCAAAATAACGAGGGAAGCATCCGCTAAATCCATGGGCAAATTTTGATACTTCTCTAGCAAAAAAATAATTCGCTCAAAATGAGTCTCGTGCAAATCAAATCGTTGAAATCTTTGGGGATATTTTTGAAAAATACTCATTAACTTAATCTGTTTTTGAACCCCTTGATAGGTATTTGAGGAACGCTGCAAAAGTAAATGAGAAGTTTCTGTGAGAACACACCAAGTTGTGATTAAGGGTTCATAAGGATATTGGGCTAGAGTCTCTTGTGCGCTTTGATGATATTGGTCTTTCTCATTGAATAAAGCCAGCCAAAATCCTGTATCAACGATGATCATACTTGGAGTCTAGTTTTTCTTGAAGAACAGATTTGTAATGAGTAGAAAGATCTGGTTCTGCACTGATACAACCGATTAACTCAGATTCGTTGAGGATGTCTAAGGTACTCAATGGACAATCTGGAGTATCATTCGAGTTTACAGTTGGTTTGTCCGGTGTTAAATAGCGCTTTTTTAACAAATCAATAAAATCTAAAAGTAAAGCCTGTGCTTCTTCAGGTAATTCATTTATATCTTTTTGAATTTCTTCAATATGTATCATTATTTTTCCTCAATTAGTTACCGTCGCAATGCCCACCACAGCCTAACATACCGTAACCATTATTTGCCAGGTAGAACATTAGAGATAATAATGGATTTTTAAGATGCTCATGAAGCGACGCAACACCACCCAGGCCTCACTGCCCTGATTGCGATTCTACCTGATTGCGATTCTAAGGGAACCGTCAAAAATGCTCACATCTACACTGGCAAGCAACGGTATCTAGGCCGCAACTGTGGTCGTCAGTTCATCAAAAACCCAACCAACACGGTCATCGATACCCCAACTCGCCAACGAATTGACCGGCTCTTGCCAGAACGCATCTGGATGATTGTAGGTAAGGAAAAGACCTAGAGAAAAAGACCCAAAGAAAAAGACCCAAAGAAAAAGACCAAGAGACAGACCAAGAGACAGACCTCAACCCCAAAAAACGGATTTGAGTCAGAGTCACCAAAATTGGTTAAAATTCGGCTAGCTTTTCCGTTCCCACCATCCTCACACACAACCAAGGAACACCATTATGGTCAACGCCTTATTGCGGCGGCTGTCGCGGCGATCGCTCCCCCTCATGTTTCTGGCCCTCCCCCTACTGCTTCCCCTACCCGTTCAAAGCCAACCCACAACCGTTCAAAGTACCCGCAACGACGGCGAAATTCGCGACCCAGCCTCAGAAACCGCCCCTCCTGGCTTAGTCGTCGAAGCCGGAGATGCCCCCATCGACGCTACCATCGCCCTGCGGATGCAGCAGGAACTCAGACAACTCCTTGGACGAGTTGAGAGTGCTTTGATTGCAGCCCAAACTCTGGGAAACTTAGGCGATGTTGCCCTGCAAGCATTAGATTCGAGTACAGATGTAGTTAGCCTGGCCCAAGATGACGGTGCGCGAGTGGCGGCGGCCCGAACCCTGTTGCGGGAGTTCCCGGAATTAGTGCAGCAACAGCAGTATGGCGAAGCGCGATCGCGGTGGTTGGAGGCGCGATCGCAACTCTGGGCCAGTTACCCCAATGATCGCCCCCGCAACAGCACCCCAGAAGTGCGTTCAATTTGGCTCGATCGCGGCACTATTGTAGCCGCCGGGTCCAAAGCCGGCCTCGAACCCCTATTTGACCGTTTGGCCCGGGCCGGGATTAACACGGTGTTTTTTGAAAGCTTCAACGCCGGCTATCCCATTTATCCGAGCCAAATCACCAACTCCCAAAATCCCCTCACCGAAGGCTGGGACCCCCTACAAGCCGCCATAGAATTGGCCCGGGAACGGGGGATGGAACTCCATGCTTGGCTGTGGACCTTTGCCGTCGGCAACGAAGCCCACAATCGCGTTTTAGGGCAGTCTCCCAGCTTCGTCGGTCCTATTCTCAATGACCATCCCCAATGGGCCAATCTCGACCATCGCGGCGAAATGCGGCATCGGGGGTCCCGCAAAACCTTCCTCGATCCAGCCAACCTCGAAGCCCGCTGGTATCTCATTCGCGTCATCGATGAGATTGTCCTCAACTACGATGTCGATGGCATTCAACTCGACTATATCCGCTATCCCTTCCAAGACCCCAGCGCTGAACGCAGTTATGGCTATGGCGAAGCCGGGCGATCGCGCTTTGAGGAGTTAACTGGGGTTGATCCCACTACGATCTCTCCCCGTCAAGTTGACCTTTGGCAGCGTTGGACTGATTTCCGAGTCAGCCAAGTTACCGCCTTTGTCGGCGAGGTTCATGAACTCCTGCAACGCCGTAACCCAGAGTTAATTCTCTCAGCGGCGGTGTTTCCCCAATCCCGCCACGATCGCATCCACAAAATCCAACAAGACTGGGAAAGCTGGATTGAAGCTGGGATTATCGACGTCATTGTTCCCATGACCTACGCCGCTGACACCAATCGTCTCGGACGACTGATGACCCCCATGTTGGCGAACATCCCCCCAGGGGCATTGATTGTTCCTTCGGTGAAACTTCATGATTTAGCGGATATTGTTGCCGTCGATCAAATGCAATTGATTCGTGATTTACCCACCAGTGGTTATGCTCTTTTTGCCGCCGAACGCTTGGTGGATAACTTAAAAGAGATTTTGCAACAAACCCACGGGGAAAATAATGTTGTCCAACCGATTCCCTATCGTCAACCCTTCAAAGCGGCCCTCGATCGACATCGCGCCCTTAAGGCAGAATGGCAATTTATTTTAGCCGCTGAACAGTTGTGGATTGATGACGAGAAATTGCGTCTCTGGCAAGAGAGCGATCGCGCCTTTGTTGAAGCCTTGGAACAGCTTGCCGCACAACCGAGTCGAGCGCAAGTGACCGTGACGCGCGATCGCCTCGATCAGCTACAACAAGGATTCCCCCAATGGCTGAGTCTTCACCGAGTCAACAATACCTATCAAGTCGAGACCTGGGAACATCGTCTTCAGGCGATCGAAGAACTCCTCGCCTACGGGGAACGACGGTTAATAGTTAATAGTGAATAGTTAATAGTGAATAGTTAATAGTGAATAGTTAATAGTTGGAAATTTGGGAGTTTTAGGATGAATCAATGGCAGCGATTTCTTGGGAATTTGGGTGATTGGCGCGGCTCGTTTAGCCAATTTTCATCTAGGGGAAAGATTGTGAATGATATCCCAACCCGAGTTACTTTGGAGGGCATCGAGAACAATACTTGTGTTCAACAACAGGTCTTTAAATATCCTCCAGGAGAACCCGAACCTGAGCCAATTCAACTCACCTATCGCACCCTAGGACGAAATATCCTCTTTTTTGAAACAGGATATTTTTCCTTTGGTTCCGTGCAATTTTCCCCCGTTGCCGATTTTGGTGCCGAACAAGGGTTTATCCATAACCAGCGGCGGCTACGACTGGTACAACTATTTAAAAACGGTGAATTTAGCGGCGGAACCCTAATTCGCGAAGTCCTCAACGGCGTGGAAATCCCAGAATCTGCCCCATTAACCGTCGAAGAACTGATTGGCAAATGGCGAGGAATTGTAACGACAGAATACCCCGATTTACGCACCCCTGACTCCTATGAAAGTCATCTCGTCATCAGCCGTCAGGGAAACCAACTTCAGCAATCATTAACCACATCAAACTGGCAATTGTCCTCAACCGGAGAAATCGACGGCGATAATCGCATCCTCTTCAACCGCACCAGCGAACCCCGACAACTCCTCCTCCTCCCTGACGGCGCATCCTGTCTCTGTCCCCTCACCATTCCCCGCCAAAAACCCTTTTTTCTCGAAATTGGCTGGCGACTCACGCCGGGAGTACGCGCACGTTTATTACGCAATTATGACGCCACTGGGCAATGGGTGAGTTCTACGCAAATCCTTGAAGAAAAAATTACAGACTAGACCTCGTTTTTTTTACTGTTACCGTTTATTTTGAGTCATTGCAACGACCGAGTCAACTGTAAGCTCAAACCCAAAGTTACAACTTGGCAAAACATCCTCTCCCGAGCAAATAATGGGTAAGCTATCGCCCTGCCAAACCCAAACTTGCTCATGATTAAAATCAATTAACCAAGCCAATTTTGTGCCATTACTAAGACAGTGAATAATCTTAGTTTGCAAGTCTAACGTACTTTGGTCAGGGGAGCGAATTTCAATTAACCAATCGGGAGCGCCCTGGAAAGGGCCATCCTCATCAGAGAAACGTTCGCTGGCAATAACCACAATATCCGGAACCGGTGAATAAGGCGGAATAATACAGCGTAACTCTTGTATTGCCTCGAACTCATCTGTGCGCTCATTAATGGAGTTAACGAGATTGCGTTGCAGCCGTGAATGAAACAGAGTGGGCATCGGTTTTTGAACAACTCGCCCCTCAATCAATTCCCATGCTGGAGATGACTCAAGATTGGTTTGAGTCAAAAACTCCGTTAGAGACATGGAGGTGAGTAACTGCGACATAATTAATGGGCAAAACCTATGACAAAAAACTGTCAAGCCAGTTACTTCTGATTATAGTCCGGGCTTCCCACGCTACAATAGTCAATTGACCCATCAGCTCAACCCAACCCCCATGACCCTCGAAACTGCCGTAGAATTCCAAGACGAATTTGACGTGGTAGTGGTGGGTGCAGGACACGCCGGATGTGATGCTGCCCTCGCTACAGCCCGTCTTGGTTGCCGTACCCTGCTATTAACCCTCAATTTAGACAAAATCGCCTGGCAACCCTGTAACCCCGCCGTTGGTGCCCCCGCGAAGTCGCAACTGGTGCATGAAGTCGATGCCCTGGGCGGAGAAATTGGCAAAATGGCCGATCGCACCTATCTACAAAAGCGCGTCCTCAACGCCTCCCGAGGACCGGCGGTGTGGGCCTTGCGGGCGCAAACCGATAAACGGGAATATGCCGCCGTCATGCGTCAGATTGTCGAAAATCAGGAGAATCTGGCCGTCCGCGAAGGCATGGTGACAGATATCGTCCTGGGCAACAACGACGAAATCATCGGCGTGCAAACCTATTTCGGCGTCGCCTTCCGCTGTAAAACCGTCATTCTCACCACCGGCACCTTCCTCGGAGGCGTGATTTGGGTCGGCAACAAATCCATGCCCGCAGGACGGGCTGGAGAGTTCGCGGCGGTGGGTTTAACGGAAACTTTGCAAAAATTGGGGTTTGAAACCGATCGCCTCAAAACGGGGACGCCAGCCCGCGTAGACAAACGGTCTGTCGATTACAGCAAAATGGAACCCCAACCCCCCGATGAGGAGGTTCGCTGGTTTAGTTTTGACCCCGAGGCTTGGGTGGAACGGGAACAAGTTAATTGTTACCTGACCCGAACCACTGCCGAAACCCATAAAATCATTCAAGAGAACCTACATCTGTCCCCCGTCTATGGCGGCTGGGTGGATGCCAAAGGCCCTCGGTATTGTCCCAGCATTGAGGACAAGATTGTTCGCTTCGCCGACAAACCCAGTCATCAGATTTTCATTGAACCCGAAGGGCGAGATTTCCCAGAATTGTATATTCAAGGGTTCTCCACGGGACTCCCTGAACGGTTGCAAGTGCAGATGTTGCGGACCTTACCGGGGATGGAGAACTGCGTCATGTTGCGCCCGGCCTATGCCGTCGAATATGACTATCTCCCCGCGACGCAATGTTTCCCCACCTTGATGACGAAACGAGTTGAGGGACTATTTTGTGCCGGACAAATCAATGGAACCACCGGCTATGAAGAAGCGGCGGCCCAAGGAATTGTGGCGGGAATTAACGCGGCCCGCTTTGTCCGGGGTCAGGAGATGCTTGTCTTCCCTCGGGAGGAGAGTTATCTGGGAACCCTGATTGATGACCTTTGTACCAAAGAGTTGCGGGAACCCTATCGTATGTTAACCTCGCGCTCAGAATATCGCTTAGTGCTGCGATCGGATAACGCCGATCGCCGTCTAACGCCCTTAGGCCGCGAACTTGGTCTGATTGACGATCGCCGCTGGGACATCTTCCAACGCAAACAAGCTAACATCGCCGCCGAGAAACAGCGTCTGCAAGCCAATCGCGTCAAGGCCCATGATGAGATTGGCCAGCAAATCATCGCCGAAACCGGTCAAGGCATCAAAGGGTCCGTCACCCTCTCGGATTTATTGCGTCGTCCCAAGTTCCATTACCGGGATTTAGACCGCTGGGGACTCGGGAATCCCGAGTTAACCATAGCCGAACGGGAAGGGGCCGAAATTGACATCAAATACTCCGGCTATCTGCAACGACAACAACGGCAAATTGACCAAGTCAGTCGCGAAGCCAATCGATCGCTGCCGGTGGATTTGGACTATGATGCCATTGAAACTCTCTCCAAGGAGTCTCGGGAAAAACTCATGAAAGTACGTCCCATCACCGTGGGGCAGGCTTCTCGTATTGGCGGCGTCAATCCAGCGGATATCAATGCCCTCTTGATTTTCCTGGAAACCCGCAATCGTAAACAAGCGGTTAGCGCCGGAACAAGCAACAGTTAAGGTTAGGGTTCAGTGGTTAGGTGGGTCAAAGTTGCCCACCTGACGTTCTGTTAGGCGTTATCGTCAATGGCGATCGCCCGTCAAGCTAGAACACTCCATTTTCTGCGGGTCTTCAGGATATACGGTGTGATTGGTTGCATTGTATACCAAATTGTAGGGGCGAAAAATCCCCTCCTGGGAGGGGCTAGGGGTGGGTTATGCCCCTACGGCAAGGGACATAATCTGCCATAAATTTCCCTTATCACCATGAACCCGGAAGACCCTTTTCTGCGCCCTATTGTATCTCTTATATCCCCTTCCTTTGCCTCTTGCCTCTTGCCTCTTGCCTCTTGCCTCTTGCCTTCTTTTCCCTATGACCCCCTATGACCTTTGTCTCAATTCTCTATGGCCTATTTCTACTCAGTACCATTATCTTGTACTGGGGAATTAACAATAAAACCTTTCGCCTCGGCTTAATCCTAACCGCAAGTCTAATCTTTTACGGGTCGATTCAACTGCAATCCTTGCCATTTTTATTCCTCATGGCTTGGGTTACATTTGCCCTCGGCAACCCCCTCTCACAAACCACCCCTCCCCAATCCCCAGACCAAACCAAAAACCTCAGCAACGACCAATGGCATCAAGTTGAACTCCGTTGGAAACAGCGACGCCGCTGGCTTTTAAGCGCTGGAATTGCCCTAAACACCTTAATTTTAATTGGCTTTAAATATGCCCCATTTTTATTCCCAGGACTAAGCCAAGACTCCCCCATTTTAGCCAGTTGGCTCGACCCCTATTTCATCATGCCCCTGGGGATTAGCTTTTTTGGCTTTGAATGTATCGCCTACCTCATTGATGTCTTTCGCGGCGCACCCCCAAGCCGTAACTTCTTTGAATTTTCCGCCTATAAATTTTATTTTCCTAAACTAATTTCCGGTCCTATTACGCGTTTTCATCAATGGTTTGAACAATGGCAACTGCAACGCCCCCTAAGAATTGAACAAGTCACCGATGGCCTATGGTTAATTGCCAGCGGTGCCATTAAAAAAGGACTACTCGCCGATAACTTAGCAATTTTTGTCAATCTCTGCTTTGAGAATACCCAGCGGGCCGGAAGTGTCGATTTACAACTGGCCGTCATCGGCTATGGATTACAACTGTATCTCGATTTCAGTGGCTATGTAGATATGGCCCGAGGCAGTGCTTTGTTGTTGGGTTGGACATTACCCGAAAACTTCAATTTCCCCTACGTCTCCACCAGTGTGGCTGATTTTTGGCGACGTTGGCATATCACCCTGGGGAGTTGGCTACGGAATTACCTCTATTTTCCCCTAGGCGGATCGCGGCAGGGGTTAGGGAGAACCTGTCTTAACCTGATGCTGGTGATGCTGATTGCCGGATTGTGGCATGGAAGTGCGACAGCGGGGATGAATCCAGCCGGGTTCATCGTTTGGGGGGCCATACATGGCGCGGGTTTGGTGATTCATCGCCTCAACGATACCCTATCTCAACGCTGGCGAGGGTTAGCCGCCTTGTGGCGTAGTGTTCCCGGTATTGTTTTAGCCTGGCTGTTAACCCAGGGGATGGTGTTCTTCTCCTGGATTTTCTTCCGTCTCCCCGACTTGCAAGTTTCCGGCTGGGTGGTGCGTCATCTCTGGGGCCATTCTCGCGATGCCCAGTTTTTGGATCTCGTCTATCTCGAAACCCTCGGTTGGATGCCAGAACAGTTGGCGATCGCCTTCCTGGGGATTTTCGCCGCCATGTTCGTGGCCCATTTCTTCGATCGCATCCTCCAAGTTCAACTCAACTGGCACGTCAAAATTGCCCTCGTCCCCATCTGTTGGTACGCTGTCCTCCTATTTGCCCCAGAAAACAGCCTCCCCTACATCTATTTTGATTTCTAATCGGATGTCAAACAGATGTCTCAGTCAGGGAACCCTAAAAATATAGAAGACTGCCCCAAGAAAATCCCCCCTCTCAGAGACGATTGTGCAAAGATTGTCTTACTATGGGGATGTATCACCACCATTAAACTGCGTTCACATCGCTTTAGGCTGCCACTGCTATAAAAACAAGCCATGAGTACGATTTTAGTCGTTGAGGACAGTACCTCCCAGCGGGAGATGATTGCCCACCTGTTGAGAAATCAGGGGATGCAAGTGGTACAGGCGCGAAGTGGCGTGGAGGCCCTTAAGTATCTCAAAGGGAATACCCCCGATTTGGTGGTGTTGGACATTGTCATGCCCAATCCCAACGGCTATGATGTCTGTCGCAAGATGAAAGGCCATCCCCGGACGAAGGATATTCCCGTGATTATGTGTTCCTGTAAGGGCGAGGAGTTTGATCGCTACTGGGGGATGAAAGTCGGGGCCGATGCCTATATCGCCAAACCCTTCCACCCAGACGAGATGATTAACGCCGTCCGCCAACTCCTCACCGTGTAGGCGTTCCCTGTTCCCTATTCCCTGTTCCCTGTTCCCTGTTCCCTGTTCCCTATCCCCCCAACACCCCCTCCAACGTTGACAACAACTCCGGTTGCGATAGAGGTTTCGTCAAATAGCCCGTACAGCCGAGTTCCTTGGCAATTTGCCGATATTTTTGG
This sequence comes from Phormidium sp. OSCR, assembly GCA_001314905.1. Taxonomy (GTDB): domain Bacteria; phylum Cyanobacteriota; class Cyanobacteriia; order Cyanobacteriales; family Geitlerinemataceae; genus Sodalinema. The sequence goes on along the minus strand of LJZT01000002.1, from coordinate 57,205 downwards.
CTACTGTGAGAGGTGAGCATGACAATCGGCAATTGGGCTAATTCCCCGCCCTGCCGACAATAGGTGAGAAACTCAAACCCGTTCATATGGGGCATTTCAATATCACACAGGGCCAGGGCAATCTCAGGATGGTCTTGCAATTGCGAAATCGCCTCCTGACCATCTCGGGCCTGAACCACCTGATATCCGGCATCTCGTAAGGTAGCGGTGAGGGTATGGCGTAGGTTAATCGAATCATCAATCACCAACAGCACAATAGACTCACGAACCGACTCACTGGCCGCTGGAGACAGAGATAGAGGCGAAGTTTCCCCATTCGAGGGAGTCGATTGGCCCAAGGTAAAGCGTGAGGTGGTTTTGCTGTCGCCGCTAAACTGGGTCCGAGAGACAATGTTTTGCGGTAACACCGGCCCGGCCTGGGTTTGGAAAATCTCCCCGCCGTCAATGACCAGGGCCAAACGACTATCACTGAGGATACTACAGCCATAAACATAGGGCGGGGGCGCGATCGCCTCGCCCAAAGGACGAATCACCAACTCCTGTTCCCCAATAATCCGGTCAACTTCCAACCCCATCAAGCGGCCCGCCTGACGCAATAACAAAATTGGCGCACTCAAATCGCGGGAAATCGAGAGTTTATTCATGGTGGGTTCTTGTTTCTCCTCCACCAGAGACGACTGATAATGCAGTAAATCCGCTAACTGACGTACCGAAATCATCGTCCGGGTATCATCTTCCCCCTCAAGTTGCAAGACGCGATGGTTGTCAAAATGCTTGAGATGGCCCGGAGGCGGCATCACAATTTTATCGATCGAATCAAGCAAGAGTCCATAAGCAGACCCTCCCGCCTGAACCACCAACACCTTCGCAATGGTAATCGAGAGGGGAATCTGGAGAATAAACACCGTTCCCTGGCCCGGCTGTGACTCAACCCCAATGCGGCCTTTGAGGGCCTGAAGTTGCGATCGCACCACATCCAACCCCACACCCCGTCCCGAAATCTCGCTCACTTGGCCCGCCGTCGAGAATCCCGGTTCAAACAACACATCCAAACTCTTCGTGGAAATAATCTGTCGCGCCTCCTCTTCCGAGAGAAACTTCCCTTCCACGGCTTTGCGACGAATCCCCTCTAAATTCAACCCCCGACCATCATCGCGCACCTCAATGGTCGTCTGTACCCCCTGATTGTAGGCACGAATGGAAATCGTCCCCGCTTCAGGTTTCCCCGCCGCTAGACGGTCTTCAGCGGACTCAATCCCATGGTCAAAGGCGTTACGAACCAAGTGCAACAGGGGTTCATAGAGTTTTTGGGCAATACTCTGTTCAATCAGGATATCGTTGCCCTCCATCTCTAACCTGACCTGTTTTCCCTGAATCCGAGACAGTTGTTGCAGCATTAAGGGGAATCGCTGTAACACTTCCCCAAAGGGCAACATCCGCACATCGACTAAATCATCTTGCATCACAGAAAGCAGTTGTTGTTGTTTTTCCATCAATTGGGCCAGTTCACGGCTGCGACCATAAATATCCTCGGTGTTTTGCTCAATTCCGCTCACCTGACCGACGGCCGTTTTCAGCAGTAGATGTAAATCGGCAATACTATCAAAATCAAAGCCATCGCCAGCAATGGGGGTACTCAGAGGGGTTCCGGCCTGGGGATCTCGCCCGATTAACCGGGCCGCATCCCCGGTGACGGTGAGGGTGCGTTCGGACCAATCGAGAAGTTGGCTCATGGTGTCTCGATGTTGATGTAGTTGCGATCGCAGCCGCACCGCCGACTGTTGCAAGGCCTCTTCTTCCATCGCCTGACGGTTGCGATCGACTAATAACTCCCCCAGACGGTGATTAAGGCGTTCTAACCCCTTAATATCCACGCTCACCAACTGACGTGTCGCCCCCTCACCGCCCTGGTTGGCAGCTTTCTCGCGCTTCTCTGACTTGGATGATTGAGGGGTCTCGTCAAAAAATTCCCCCTCTTGAACCGGATCTTCGACGACATCTGAGGCCGTCTGATCCGAGAGGGAGTACTCAACAGAAGCATCTAAACTCTCTGGAGATGATTCCGGACTGGCTTCTGAACTCGCCTCTGAACTAACCTCTGAACTGGCCTGTGAACTGGCCTCTGAACTCGCCTGTGAACTGGCCTCTGAACTCCCTTCTAACCCCGAGATCACCTCCTCCTCATCCGCCAGCATCGACTCCGCCATCGACTCCCCCATCACCTCGGGGGTCTCCCTCTCTAAATCTCCCCAAACCCCTTCGAGAAGGTCCTCATCTTCGGCTAAATCTTCCTCCACGGCGGCGGTCATCAGTTGCTGAATGGCGGGACTATCAATCCAGTTTTTCTCCTGTTTTGACACCGGAGGAAGCTGTTGATAGCGATCGCCCACGGCCCGATTCAGACGACGTAGGGCCTCGACTAACATCACATCTTCATAGGTTTTCGGCTGCTGCGTATCACCACGATATTGAAACTTAGCCAGCATCACCAACATCGATAGCAACGTCCAATGGCGATAGAGACTCAAACTCGAACTCTCTTGAGGGTCTTCAATGGCCCCTAAAAACCGCTCTACCCATTTCTTAATCCCCGAAGCCGTTTGAATTACCGTTTTTTTATGATTCGCTGCTTTGCGAGGCAATTTGGGAACCATTAATTCAAAACAAAAGTTAGCCAGGGGAATTTCCTCCTCCCGCGCAAACCAAGCCGCAACAGCCCGAATCACTCCTTCAAAAAAGTCCGCCACGGACCGTGACACCGGTTTTCCATAGCGTTTATCCCCTAAAAACTCCCGAAATTGATTGAGTTCTACATCTAACGCCGTCTCCTCTTGGAGTGTTGGAGACTTCGCCGGGACTGAAGAATTAGAAGGTATAGAATTAGAAGTTACAGAATTAGAAGTTACAGAATTAGAAGTTACAGAATTAGAAGTTACAGAGTTAGATGGTGCAGAATTAGAGATACCCGGACTCGGTTCTGGAGTTCCCGCAGCCAAGGCCAGCAACGCCTCAGAGGGGTTTCCTCCCGAGTCGCGATCGCCTCCCAATACTTGTCTTTGTCCCTGCTCATAATCCGCCAACGCTAACTCACCAATTCGCTGCACCTGATCCGGACAACGTTCTAACGCCTCTAAAACACTCTGAGCAATCTGACTCCAACCCGACAAATTCAACGACTCGCCCAAGCCAATAAAAACCTCAGCGCTAGACTGTAAATTATCTGCGATCGCCGTACTATCCCCTCCTAACAAAAGAGTCTTAAGTTCATCTAATCGCTGTTTTACACCAATTTCAAAAATAGATTTAGCAATATCAAACCCCAACTCTGATGATGTTGGAATATACTCTTTTTGTCCAAAATCATCCCCTAACTTCTCTCGCAATCGTGCCAAAACATCCGCCGCTCGATTGAGTAAAATTTCCTCATCAATGGGCGTTTGATTTATCTCTGCCGTTAAAGCATTTCGTAAACATTCATAGCCTTCAAATAATAGTCCTTCCAATTCATTGTCAATGGGGATTTCCTCATTATAAAGAGCCTTAAACGCATCCTCCATTGAATGAGAAATCGACTTCAACCCCTCCAGCCCGACATTAGCCGCCGCTCCTTTTAAGGTATGAGTTGCCCGCATCATCCCATGGACATTCTGCACCCGATTTCCATCATGAAGTTTCAACAAGCCATCTTCTAAAGCTTGCAGCAACTCCGGAGCTTCACTCAGGAAATAGACATATCCTTGATCACGACGGCTGTTCATAAGTGAATTGTTAATCGTTAATCGTTAATCGTTAATCTTGAGAGTTTAGCCTAGACAACGTATCCTCCCCCCCAACCCAGGGCGCAGCCCCAGGCCACACCCCTCTTGCCTCTTGCCTCTTGCCTCTTGCCTCTTGCCATCCCCTCTTGGGAGGGGTTAGGGGTGGGTCATGCCTCTTGCCTCTTGCCTATTCCCTTCCCCCCTAACTCACCTTAAACTGTCCCGCACTGGCTTGTAACTCTTGCGCCGTCGTCAGAGCATCCTTAAAGCGCGAAGAAATTGCGATCGAGTTTTCCGAGGTTTGGTTAGCAATCTCGGCAATACCGCGCATCATCTCCGTCACCGCTTGCGCCTGTTCCGTTTGCACCCGAGTCGCGTCAGTAATTCCCTGCACCAACTCACCAATCTGCCCCGTAGCGGCCACAATCTCATTCAGAGTTTGGCGCGTTTCCCCCACCAAGTTGGTTCCTTTCGTCACCTGTTCCGAGGCCATTTCCATCGCCAGGGTGACATCCTTGGTTTCCGCCTGAATTTCCTGCACCAGATTCTCGATTTCCGTCGTCGCATCAGCCGACTGACGGGCCAGAGAACGCACCTCATCAGCAACCACCGCAAAGCCGCGTCCATATTCCCCAGCCCGAGTAGCTTCAATAGCCGCGTTCAAGGCCAACAAGTTGGTTTGCGTGGCAAAGTTGTTAATCAGGTTCACCACTTTGGCGATGTTTTGCGAGGATTGCGTCAGTCGGCCAATCCCTTTAGCGGCGGCGGCCACGGTTTGGCGAATATCGGCAATCCCTTCCACGGTGCGGTTCATGGCATCATCGCCCGCCTCTAGGGTACGATTGGCCCCTTGTAGGGCAACTTCGACCTGTTGGGCATTATCAGCGGTGGTTTGGGTGAAACCCACCACATCCTGAATGCGATCGAGGGTGGTGCTGATTTCCTCAAACTGCTTTTGCGCCTGGTCCGACAACTCCATCAGCGACGCATCACTACTTTCGGAGGTTTGAACCACTTTCCCGGCGGCAGTTTGCACCTGCATAACGATCTTACGCAGGCTTTGTAGGGTGTTGTTAAAAGAGTCGGCCAGGGTTCCCATTTCGTCTTCGGTGACGGGAATGCGCACCGTTAAATCCCCATCTAGGGCCGGACGCACGGCCATCAACAGTTCTAAGGCTCGTTTTTGCAGTTGTTCTTTGGCAGCCTTGTCCCGTTGGGCGGCGGCTTCGAGTTGAACGGACTGTTCTTGGAGTTGTTGCAGATATTCACTCTGTTGGATGGCGACGCCGAGTTGGGTACCAATTTGTCGCAGCAGGGTCACTTCTTCGTTTTCCCAGTTGCGGGGGCCGTCGTTCTGATAGGCGGCCAACAGTCCCCAGAGTTGTGAGCCTTTGAAGATGGGAACGATCGCATAGGCGCGACATTGGTATTGTTCGAGGACTTCGAGATAACAGCTGGTGAACCCGGCTTGATAGATATCTTCGACCGCAAAAGACTGTTGACTTTGGAAGCGTCCCCCTTCGGTTTCTTGTAGATAGGTATCGCGACTAGCGGGGCCGCTCCCTTGGGGGGCCAGTTGCCCCGACTGTTGCCGCTCAATTAGGCTCGTCATATTGTCGCATTGGCTGACGTTGCCCTGGAGAACGGGAACCTGTTGCTGTCGCTGCACCAAGGGCGCCCAGGTGGCACCGACGGACTCGGCGATAAAGGACCCACTCCAGTCGTCGGCGAATTGATAGACACAGACGCGATCGGTTTTTAGCAGTTGTCGCACTTCTGTGGTGGTGGTGTCGAAGATGGTGTCGAGGTCTAGGGATTCCCGGATGCGTTCGATGACCTGGGCCACGGCGCGATCGCGGTCGGCGGCCCGAGCAATCCGTTCCGACTGACGGCGCAGTTCCTGGACGGTTTCGGCTTGTTGTAGGGCTACCCCCAATTGGTCGGCGATGCGCACCAGCAGTTGCACTTCGTCCTCTTGCCATTCGCGGGGGCCATCGTTCTGATAGGCGGCCAGAATCCCCCAGAGGGTCTCTCCTTGGAAGATGGGAACCAGGGTATAGGCGCGGGCCTCGAACTGTTCGAGGAGTTCGACGTGGCAGGGGTCATGGCCGGCTTCGTAGATATCGGTGACGGCGTAGGTTTCCCGGTAGGCGTAGCGTCCCCCTTGGTTTTCTTCTAAATAGGTATCTTTCCAGACGCGCTCGACTTCGGGGCCGACGAGTTTCCCCCAGCCGGGGGTGACGGATTCGGCGACAAACTGACCACTAAAGTCAGGATTGAATTGATAGACGGCCACGCGATCGCAGTGCAACAGCAAGCGCACTTCTTTGGTGGTGACGTTAAAGATACTGGTGATATCGAGGGATTGACGGATGCGGTCAATGACCTGGGCTACGGTGCGATCGCGATCAGCGGCTTGACTAATGCGTTCGGACTGACGACGCAATTGGGCCACGGTTTCGGCTTGTTGCAGGGCTACCCCCAATTGGTCGGCGATACGCTGCAACAGGTCAACTTCGCTGTTTTGCCATTCGCGGGGGCCGTCGTTCTGATAGGCGGCGAGAATGCCCCAAAGATGTTCCCCTTGGAAAATGGGAACCAGGGCATAGGCCCGGGCCTCAAACTGTTCGAGGAGTTCCACGTGACAGGGGTCATGGCCAATGGTGTAGATATCACTCACTGCATAGGTTTCATGGTCGGCGTAGCGTCCTCCCTGGTTTTCTTCGAGGTAGGTGTCTTTCCAGACTCGTTCGACATCTTCGCCGACGAGTTTCACCCAGCCGGAGGTGACGGACTCGGCCACAAACTGACCACTAAAGTCAGGGTTAAATTGATAAACCGCCACGCGATCGCATTTCAGGAGAAGGCGCACTTCTTTGGTGGTGGTGCGGAAGATAATATCGATATTCAGGGATTGGCGAATCCGCTCAATCACCCGGGCCACACTGCGATCGCGGTCTTGAACTCGGTCAAAGGAGTGTCGCAGCCGTTCCAGGACATCCTCAACCTGCTGAGGATTCGGCTCTAACATAGACCGATGATGACCGTTGAGACTTTGGCTGAAGCTAATTAAGTCCCCGGCCACTTGGCGCAAAATGGCAATTTCTCGCTCTGACCAAGAATAGGGGTTCTGACAATGTTGAACCGACAACACCCCCCAGAGTTTTTGGCCCAGCTTCAGAGGAATGGTCAGGGCCGCTTGTACCTGGTAGCGGTTGAGGATTTGTTGTTGATGGGGGGTGAGGTTGGTCCGAGATTGGTCGGCGATGGAGATAAAGCCGAGACTTTGGTAGTCATCGAGGGTTTCAAAGCCAAAGGCGGCGATGTGGAGGCGATCGCCCAACGCGGGAGTCCAGCCCCGGCCAACGGCTTCGGCGACGACGGTTCCGGTGAGGTTGGCCCCCGTGTGACTGGTGAGGGGAAGTCCCCCCTGCGAGATGCCGTTGCCATTTCCGCCACCCCCCCCTAACCCCACCCCTGGGGTTGGGAATTGGTCGATGAAGCTGTCAATGCTGCGATCGCAGAGGCGGTAAATCAGGGCGCGATCGCAGTTAAAAACCTGTCGCAGTTGTACCACCAACTCCTGACAGGCCATTTCGAGACTGGTCGCCTTTTGTAAGGGTTCCGTGATTTGAGCCGCCTGTTGACGAATCGCTTTCAGTTGCTGTTCGAGGCTTTGGGCGATGGGGGCGGAGAGGTTCGTGGTGGCTGGGGATGTGGATTCGCGAGGAGACATGGCTTAATTCGGGAAGGCAAGAGACAACAAGCAAACGGGGGAAAACTGCGAAAGACAAGAGATGAGCGGCTGTCACGGACTAAGAATGGGGCGATGAAGTGATCGGATGTTGTAGATGCCCGAAGACTTCGGCAATGTCGATGACAATGGCGAGTTCCCCGCGATCATCAATAAAATAGCCTTGTAAATAAGGCACAATGGCTGGGGGAAACAGTTGAGCATCCGCCCTTTGCAGATGGCCTAGGTTGTAGTGAGCCAAATCTAGGACTTGGGGAACCATAAAGCCAATCACCTGTTCGTTCCATTCAACGACGATGGCCACCGTTTGGGCGATCGCCCCACTCGTCATCGTATCGCCACCGCTGCGGGAGCTACTACTACGCAAGCCATACAGGGGAGGATAGCCGAGCAGTTCACCGAAATCAACCACCCACAGCATCTCACCACGCCAATTGTAAACCCCCAAAATACACGATCGCATTTCCGGGACAGGCAAGACTTCCGACAGGCGCACTGTGGCAATTTCAGCCACCGTTTCCACGGGAATCAGCGCCAAATCTTGTTCCCCGATATAAAACTGCAAAAATTTACGAGTTTGGGGATCGGCCGCCTCCAAACGACTCGGAGACTCGATATTCAGGGAGAGATTTGGATAGTTAAGAGATTGATCCATAGGGAAAAGGCCAAAGAAAAGACGTAGGAGCGTACCGCAAGTGGCACGCCCAGACACCACGCGTACCTTTATGGTTGCCCTGGGTCAGGTGCATTCGGGCTGGCAACCCGTTCGCACGTTGACCCAGCGGCAGTCAGCGGCCTGAACGCACCGTTGCCAATTTAGCCGAGCAATTTGTGAACGGTTTTCAGTAAGAGATCTTCATCGAGAGGTTTGGTGAGATAGGCATCCGCCCCCAGCATATTGCCCCAGGTTTTATCCACATCAGTATCCTTACTCGAACAGATAATGATGGGAATCCCTTTGGTTTCTGGATTGGTTTTAAACTCACGACAGAGTTCAAAGCCGCTCTGTCCCGGAAGAATCACATCCAAGACAATTAAATCTGGACGGCGTTGTCCCAGTTTATTTAAGGCTTCTTCACCATTTTCGGCGTTGATCACCACTGAACCGTCTTGTTTGAGATAGCGATTAATCGTTTCGCGATCTGTCATACCATCTTCGACTACGAGAATCGTGTTGCTCATGAAACCTGTTTCTGACTCCTAAGACTTGGGCTTATCAACGATTACAATAACGGGCAGATTGGACGACAGACGCGATCGCCTAGACATCCCACTCCGTCCATGTCCTACCGTAGCAAAAAACGGCTCCTGTGAACCTAACTTACAGCCAGCTCTAGCAAATCTGAACCGAACCGAGTTGCCCCCATCTCACGAAACCTTGACCTCCAAAAACTTACGCACCGTTGCCAAGAGTTTCTCAGCATCAATGGGTTTGCCCAAAAAATCTGAGGCCTTAACCATTTTGGCCCGCACCCGGTCAACCACGCCGTCATTTCCGGTGAGAATAATGATCGGGGTTTCCGTAAATTGAGACATCCGCCGCAACTGGGTACAGACTTCATAGCCATTAGCCACCGGCATCACCAAATCGAGAAAAATCAATTGGGGGCGTTTTTCGAGCAAAATGGGCAGAGCTTGGACAGAATCGGTGATACTAATAAAGTCATAGCCGGCCTTCTTGATGATTTCTCCGAGCTGTTCGCATAATTTGGGACTATCATCAACGCAAGCAATCAGGGGTTTGCGGGAATCGTCTGCTGTCGGCGATCGCTTGGGCCGAGGGCGATCGCCACTAGGTTTGTCAATTTCCCTAGCCGGGATCAAATCAATCCAGCGTTTGCGGATATAGGGAACCAGAGACTTCGTCAAACGCGTCATCTCGATCTTGGTCAAGATCGACAACTCTCGCAAGGTTCGCTGGCCATTGACTTTCTTACGTAACTGGTCAAAGGCTTTCGCCGGAACGTTCTCGCGCAACCCTTCTACATTGCGGATCACAGGGATTAAATTAGGAGACACCTGAGCCAGTCCAGCACCTTTCCACTCATCAAAGGCTACTTTCGCCCGTTTCACCGCATTTTTGAGGTTGACCGCCACAATCTGCATCCGTAGAATCGAAAGGGCTTCGTGGTGAACCGTCTCGAAACTCAGAGGTTCGCGACGCTCCTGCTGAAACAGATCAAACAACACATCGGTAATCGTTTGTTCGATGATGGCGATCGCCGTGTCTTTATCCAAGACATTGCGCTTGAGTAACACCCAAACCACCTGATAATTCCAACAGACAAACCGATCCGACTCCCGAACCGCCAACGTCTCAAAACTAAACTCAGGACAATAGGCGCTCAATTGTCGCCGCAGGGAACGAACGGGGTGAGAGTGGTTCGTTGCCCAAATTAAACGACCCACGCAAAAATATAAACTCCAGCGCTCCCCACTGGCCGCGCTGACATTGAGTTGTCCAGTCAACTGCTCTTGGTTTTGGAGAGCCAGCTGCTGGATTAAACGTGTCGCTGTGCTATGTTGTACCACCGTTGCTGTCATACCCTAAACAGTCCATTGTCTGGTTTCTACAGTCAAGAACCAGCATCCTTCTATAGGTTTTTCAGAATTTTTATCAAAAATATCAAGTCGACTTCACCCAAATGCTTACAAGAGTGGGTTGGCTTGATGGCTGGATTCTTATACTGTTTTCAGTATATCAAGCCCTGAGAGCAATGGTGGACTCTGATCCCCCGCTTATCTGTAAAGAGATTGTCAAGGGGTTTATAAAAATTTATCTGACCCGCTGCGATTAACTTTAGGTTCACCGTCCCTAAAAAGTCGCTTATTTTGAAGTTCAGTTCAAGATATTGTCAATATCGAGCTAATTTAAGTAAAAATACCCACAAAACTGCTGCGATTACGCCAATTTATTAGCACAAAACGCCAATCCTATCCTTAAAGCTATCGTGAAGAACCTCCCGACAATTGTAAACAAACCTAAAGTTTTATTGCGCAAGTCGGGAGATTCTCACAAAACTTAACTAAAACTCAGAGCTTGCCCACGAATCGAGGTATCAAGCCGACCCTCATCGAGAACCACCTGTCCCCCGACAATCGTAAAGCGGGGAAACCCAGTCAACGACCAGCCCTCAAAGGGACTCCAGCCACATTTACTGGACAAATTCTTAGCCTCAACCGTGCGATACGTCTGCAAATCCACCAACACCAAATCCGCATCATAACCCGGCGCAACCTGCCCCTTATTGGCAATTCCATAGCCCTTAGCCGGATTCGTCGACATCCAACGAGCCACCTGAGCCACCGTACACCGCCCAGCCATCGCCTGCGTCAACATCAGCGGCAGCGACGTTTCCACCCCAGGCATTCCCGAAGGAGTATTAGGATAGGTGCGGGCCTTCTCCTCCAGGGTATGGGGCGCATGGTCGGTGGCGATGAAGTCAATCACCCCATCCTGTAACGCCTGCCAAAGAATCTCATTATCCCGCGCCGACTTCAGAGGCGGGTTCATCTGGGCCTTAGAGCCAATCTCAGCATAAGCACTGGTATTCAACAACAAATGCTGTGGCGTTACCTCCGCCGTCACCCACTCAGGTTTGTCTTCCCGCAGTAACAACGCTTCCTCACCGGTGGACATATGCAGAATATGCAAGCGGCGACGATAGGTTTTCGAGAAGCGTAACGCTCGTTTCGTGGCAATGAGTGCCGCCTCATTATCCTGAATCTGCGAATGAACCGCCACATCCGTGATCCCGGCAAACTGCTCTCGTCGCTGTTCAATGCGGGTGCGATCCTCAGCATGAACCGCAATCAGGCGATCGCCCTCCTTAAAGATCGCATCCAACGCCGCCTCATCATCCACCAGTAGCGGCCCCTTCATCGATCCCATAAAAATTTTAATGCCACAAGTCGGATTCGCCTCCCGCAAATCGGGCAAATTCTCCTCCGTCGCCCCAATAAAGAAGCCGTAATTCACCAAACATTTCTCAGCCGCCAGAGCCAACTTCTGATCCAACGCCGCCTGAGTCGTCGTCAAAGGCTTGGTGTTGGGCATCTCCAAAAACGACGTAACCCCCCCCTTAGCACAGGCACAACTGGCTGTAAACAAATCTTCCTTATATTCCAACCCCGGCTCCCGGAAATGCACCTGGGGATCAATCACCCCCGGTAACAGAGTCAATCCTTCCGCGTTGATCTCCCGAAACTCGCCATCAGGAGCCGCCAACTCCCGCTCCACGGCAACAATGCGCCCCCCCTCGACTAACACATCAGCAACCGACAGGCGATCGTCAGACATGAGGACTTGGGCATTACGGATGAGCAGAGGGACAGTTTGAGACATGGAACCTAGGGTCAATAGGACAGCTTTCACTTCAGACTATACTGGAGCATAGGCACTCGTCTAGTGATCTCGCCAGCAACGACCAACGGAGTGTCCCCCTTCCTAAACCCTGTGCCTCACTGAAATACTATGACCTCAACTCGTCATGGAGAAAACCCCTGGGTTGAAGCCCTAAAAACCTTCGGCATCAGTGCTGTTCTCGCTCTGGGGATTCGCACCTTTGTCGCCGAAGCTCGCTATATCCCCTCTGGCTCCATGCAGCCAACCCTTGATATCAACGATCGCCTCATCATCGACAAAGTCAGCCACCATTTCCGCGACATCACCCGTGGCGACATTATCGTCTTCAATCCCACAGAACAACTGCGGGAGCAGTTCAAAGATGCCTTCATTAAACGGGTCATTGGCTTACCCGGTGATAAAATCGAAGTCCGCGATGAGGTGGTTTGGGTCAACGATGAACCCCTCCCAGAGAACTACCTCTACGCTCCACCGGACTACGTTTACGGACCTGTCTATGTCCCCGATGATCATTATCTTGTTCTCGGTGACAACCGCAATAACAGCTATGACAGCCATTATTGGGGATTTGTCCCCCAAGATTTAGTCGTCGGGCGAGCAGTTGCTCGCTTCTGGCCCCTCGATCGCTTTGGGGCGATCACCCCTCGTCCTGAATATCTCGACGAGGCCGCACAATAGTCTCTCCGCCTGAGGGCCACCACTCATCTCGTCCCCCAGGCGGCTGAACCCACAATGGCGCAGTTCAACCATTCATGAAGTCTTTCCCCTTTCGCCTCGGCAGTCTCATTCCGGGCCTGTCGATCATGGATCGCTATATCATCAGTGAGACGCTTCCTCCCTTTCTGTTTGGGGTGGGAGCGTTTTCATCCATTGGCATTGCGGTCGGGATTGTCTTCGAGTTAGTGCGACAAATTACCAACGCCAATATCTCCTTTGAAACCGCCTTACAGGTGTTTCTGCTGCAACTGCCCTACTATATCTCCCTATCGTTTCCCATGGCCATGCTCTTGGGAACCCTTATCGCCTATTCGCGCCTCTCAAGCGATAGTGAACTGGTGGCGTTACGCAGTTGCGGCGTCAGCCTAACCCGCACGGTTCGTCCGGCCCTCATCTTTGGCCTGTTGATCACACTCATCACCTTTACCTTTGATCAGGTGGTGGTTCCCGAAAGTCTCTATCAAGCGGAATTACTGTTTAATCGTGCTGTGCGCTCTCAAGATACGATTCTCTTTGAACGCAATACCCTCTATCCCGAAATTGGTCGCTTAACACGAGGTGAAGAGGTTCAAGATGATACTCTTGTGCGCTTATTCTATGCCGAAAGCTTTAATCGAGAAGAAGAGCGAATGTATGGGGTGATTGTTCTCGATCGCTCGGAACCAAGTTTCGATCGCCTCATCTTCGCCGAATCCGCCACCTGGAATCCCACCAGCAATGTTTGGGACTTCTTTGAAGTCAAAAGTTATGCGATCGCCCCCGATGGCTCCTATGTCAATATTGCCAAGTTTGATCAACATCGCTATCCCCTCCCTCGCGCACCGTTAGACTTAGCCCAAGATCGCGATTATCCCCAAATGAATTTAGCCCAAGCCATGGCTCGTTTGGAACTCCTCAAAAACAGTGGCCGGGAAGATAAAGTTCGCCACCTCAAAATTCGTATCCAACAACGCTTTGCCATCCCCTTTGCTTGCATCGCCTTTGGCTTAGTCGGTTCCGCCCTAGGAACCAAACCCCAACGCACCAGCGCCTCCCGAGGCTTCGGGATTAGCGTCCTCGTCATCTTCAGTTATTACCTCTTAATGTCCCTCGGCGATGCCCTTGGTTTAAGTCAGATTATCCCCCCCTGGCTCGCCGCTTGGCTTCCTACCATTATCGCCCTCACAGCCGGGATTCTCCTACTCGTTCGTTCCTCCCAATTACGCTAAGCAAAACCTGTTAGATTTTGTAACAAAAAACCCGCAAACAGACCTTGACAAGCCCTAGCTTTTGAGGCTATACTTAAGTCAATTGAGTCAGATATTCAAGTTTAAATCATCAAACTCTAACTTGAATAGACTCGGCTCCGCCGCTCCAGTGCGGGCGGCGCGGAGCCAAACATCTAGGCTGCGCATTTTTTTATCTCTGTTATATCTCTATTAACTATTAACTATTAACTATTAACTATTAACTATTAACTATTAACTATTTCCCCATGTTCACCCCCATCTACGGCCCCGTCACCTCATGGCGCTATGGAACCTCCCTCGGGATTGACCTCATCGGCGAAGTATCAACCTGTAGCTTCGACTGCGCCTATTGCCAACTTGGGGAAATCGAGCGCAAAACCCAACAGCGGCAGATTTTCGTCCCCACCTCCACTGTCATTGATGCCCTACAAGACTATGCGCCTTGGGACCTGGATGTGATCACCTTTAGCGGTAGCGGCGAACCGACCTTAGCCGAGAACTTAGGAGAGGCGATCGCCGCCGTCAAAGAGATCACCCAAAAACCCGTTATCGTCCTCAGCAACGCCACCCTGCTCAACAATGCCGACGTGCGGGCCGCCCTAAACCAAGCCGATCGCGTCTCCCTGAAACTCGACGCGCCCAACCCCGACCTCTTGCGTCGCATCAACCGTCCCGTCAGCGGCCTATCTTGGCAGCAAATCCTAGACGGCTTACATCGATTCCGCCGTGACTACCCCGGGATTGTCGATATTCAAACCATGCTTCTGACTCCTTGGACAGCCGCCGAAGAAACCGCCTACCAAGAGTTAGTTGAGCAACTTCAGCCCCAAGAAATCCAACTCAACACCCCCACCCGTCCCAAACCCATCGGACATCAACTCGACGGCCGGGGAAATCACAGTTCCGGCGATCGCCCCTACGCCGTGCGTCAACTCAAATCCGTCTCCAGAGAGGTTCTACAAGACTTCGCCACTCGCCTGCAAGCGGCGATCGCCATTCCCGTCCGCTACGCCCCGGCCCCCCATTAACCCCCAATTCACTCGTTCAAAGCTGAGAATCCACCTGGACTTCCGTCACCACATCTCCCCCACTCACCACAAAAGTCTCCTCCTCCAACTTGCCATTGGCTCGGGGGCCACTCAGTTGTAACAACGGGTCAACCTGACGATAGACCACATTCCCTCGGGCCTCAAAAGACTCAGACAGCATAAACCAAGTCAGTTCATTCGCCGTCAACTGAGCTTGATTTTCCTCCCCCAACAGCTCAATCCCATCTTGCAGATAAAACACCTGCTCCAGTAAATTCATCCAACCGCGATTTCCACTTAAGACCACCTGTTTCTCCCGGTGACTCACCCGTAACGGAACCTCCGACGTGAGCTGTTCCGCCTGTAAATCCCAGTCGAGGCGATGACTAACCACATCCACCGCCGGATCAACCAGAGCTAGGCGAGCATTTTCTTGTAAGCGAGCCACTTGCGTCTCTAAGTTCACCTCAATACTCTCGGCTGTGGCCCGATCCGTCACCGTCACCGCTTGTAAATCGCGAGGTTCAGGCGGAGGAGTATCTTGAGCCTCATCCGCGTTATCTGAGTCCTCAGAGTTGTCCGAGTTGTTCGAGTTTTCAGACTCCCCTGTTGGCTCTGGGGGGTTAGATCTCTCAGCATCTATCCCAGAATCTATCCCAGAATCTATCTCAGGCGACTCAAGCGTCCATTCATAACGAGCCACCTGAACCGGAAACTCCCCAATGACTAACTTTTCGGGAATTTGCCAGAGGAGTTCCTCCGTACCTAGTTGTAACGAGGGTTCCGTCAGATTGGCCAACACCTCGCCGATGACTTGCAGATGTTGCGTATCACTGAGAAAGATCATCTGTTGTCCTTGCAGATGAGCCGTGTCATGAGTGGCGGTGACATTATCCTGAATCTCTAGGCGATCGCCCTGAGGGTTCCAGTTCATCTTATCGCCACGAACCACCACCTGATTGCGCGTCTCAATGACCACCACCTCATCCTCAAGAAAAATCCGTTGATTTTCCTGTTCCAAAATGCCCGATCGCGCCTCAATATCATAAATCGGTTCCCCATCTCGGTAGAGTTGACCCGAGGGATTCTCCAATTGAGCCACCTGGCGATCGCCACTATAAGTCACCCGTTCAGCATGAACCACCCACAACAGCGCACCATCTTCTCCCACCTGTTCCAAGGTGACATTGTCAAAGGTGAGACTCGGATCAACCTCCTGGGAGGCGATCGACTCAGTGGGATCACGATCTTGAGTCGTCGGCGTACAAGCCGCCAGCCAAGTCAACAGTAACAAGACCAGGCCAAGCGAACCCGGCCGGCGAAGGCGGCGGCTCAACCGAGAACCAGACAAAACAAAGGGCATAATAGTCCTGATAGGGGATGATGACGTGGGCCTTACTTCGCCGGTTTGTCCTCAACCACCGGAGAACCCCCAACCCCCGAAAGAGGACGATAGGTGTAGGGATGATGTCTAGGATTTTTTTGAATTTCCTCTTTAATATTCTCTAAATCAATATAGCGATCGGCGACATTGATGAGACTATCGCTCGTCATCGAGCGCAAACTGACCACCTCAACGCGCACCCCCCGATAGCTGACAGCATCGACGGCATAGGCTAAATCCCCATCACCACTGACAAGAATAGCCGTATCATAGGCTCCCACGAGAGCCATCATATCAACGGCAATTTCGACATCCAGGTTGGCTTTTTTAGAGCCATCAGGAAGCTGCACCAAATCCTTAGCAATGACCCGATAGCCATTGCGACGCATCCACAGCAGAAACCCCTGCTGTTTCTCATTGGTGCGATCGACCCCCGTATAGAAAAAAGAACGAAGTAGCCGTGAACCTGCCGTTAAGCGGCACAGGAGCTTGGTATAGTCAATTTCCATCCCCAACTGCATGGCCGCATAGAACAAATTAGAACCATCGATAAAAATGGCCACGCGACCTCGATTCTCTAGCACCTGTTCCGGCGTAAAGATCGAGTCATGCTCGAAATCATTTAACATGGCTTGTTATCCTCAGCGTTGTTATCTATCAGAGAATTTAAATGAAAGGCCCCGGTGATCGTCTTTAAAGACGATGGGGTAGTAATCCCATTATAATTTCTGGTTCTTGAAAAAAAAGACAAAGGGTTCGATGACTCATCTGTCTGGGAGTCCAGAAGATCTCCGACAACAGAGGCGATCGCAACCCTTCACTAATCTACACCAATTGAGATTATTCGCTCGGGACCTCAATCCGTCGGAACACAGGTTCAGGTTGGTTCAAGGATTGCTCAGAGGGGAGAACCCCCCATTTTCCATGATGCTCAAAAGGAGCTGTTTCCTGAATCGACTCGATCTGATCAAAATCAGTTGAGTAGCCAAGTTGCCTATAAATTGCCGTACTCAACTCGGGAACCACCGGCGAGAGTAAATAGGCCACGAGACGCACCGACTCCAATACACTATAGAGAACCTCCTCAACAGCCGCTTGTTCCCCCTGTTTATACAACGACCAAGGAGCGCGATCGTCAATATATTTATTCCCGGCACGCACCAGACCTAAACTGGCGTTACAAGCCTGATGGAAAGCCAGGGACTCATAGGCTTGTCGCACCTGTGGCGTTAAGGTGTCCCCCAACGCCTTGAGCGGGTTCTCAGGGGCGATCGCCATCCCATCGAGATCCGGAACAGTTCCCCCGCAGTACTTACGGGCCATTCCCAAAGTGCGATTAAGTAGATTTCCCAAGTCATTGGCCAGATCCGCATTCACGGTATTGATAAAACGAGTCTCATTGTAATCACCGTCGCGGCCAAACTCGATTTCCTTCATAAAATAATAACGAAAGGCATCGGACCCGAATCGGGCCACCAAATCCACAGGATCGACGGTATTGCCGAGAGTCTTACTAATTTTCTGGCCATCCTTCGTCAGAAAGCCATGGCCAAACACCCGTTGAGGTAACGGCATTCCCGCCGAGAGCAACATCGCCGGCCAATACACGGCATGGAAGCGCAGAATATCCTTGCCAATCAGATGTAAATTGAAGGGATAGCCTCGTTTGAGCACCTGAGCTAAGGTTGGCTCATCTTCCGGCTCTAATAACCCCGTGATATAGCCCAACAGCGCATCAAACCAGACATAGAGAGTGTGATCCGGGTGCTCAGGAACCGGAAACCCCCAATCCATATTGACGCGGGAAATCGAGAAGTCCTTTAATCCCCCCTGCACGAAACTGAGAACCTCATTGCGACGCATCGGCGGTTGAATGAAGTCCGGTTGCTGTTGATAAAGCTCTTCGAGGGCGCTTTGATACTTAGAGAGACGGAAAAAGTAATTTTCCTCATCCCGCCATTCCACCTGGCGATTGGGATGCAGAGGGCAATAATGATCCGCTAAGAGTTCCCCTTCATCCTTGAACTCTTCACAGGCCACGCAATACCAGCCTTTTTGCTGGCCAAGATAGATATCGCCATTATCCCAAACCCGTTGAAAAAACTCCCGCACGATCGCCTCATGGCGGGGGGCCGTCGTGCGGCTGAGGCAATCGTAGCGGATATTCAGCTTCTGCCAGAGATCTTCAAAACAGGCCACAATCTCATCACAGTATTCGAGAGGATCGCGTCCCTTGTCTTGGGCTGTGCGTTGGATTTTCTGTCCATGTTCATCGGTTCCCGTGACAAAAGACACGGAATAGCCCATAAGGCGATGAAATCGGGCCACCACGTCGGCAGCCACTGTGGTGTAAGCACTGCCAATATGGGGAAGCGCGTTGACGTAATACAGAGGGGTCGTTAACGCAAAGGTCTGAGGTTGGATTGGATTAGGACTCATAAAACGGGATTCCGCCGAAGGCTCCAGGACAGTATATGTATCATATCTTGTCTGTTCTGTGCCAATCGAGACCGCCCACTCTAGGGGGAGATGGCGATCGCCCCCAGCCTGGCCTGAAACATAGATTTTTGTTAAGCTGGAGTCAAAGACTCCGCCAAATCGCCGTTAAATAGGCGTGGATGGCAGATCTTGCCGAGGAACTCGATCATCTCCTGGTTTCGATGACCCATTCATGCCCCAGTTTCCGCCTCGACCGTTTACCGAAATATGCCCGTAGAAAACGCTTTACAACTGTCTCGTGGTTTATTGGGGAGCCTCGGCACCAAATTTTTTCTCTATCACGAGAATCGCATCCCCGAATCGGCCTCCCTCGTCATCGCCAGTAATCATCGTAGTATCTTAGATGCCCCGGTGTTGATGGCGGCCCTGAATCGCCCCATTCGCTTTGCCTGTCATCACTATATGGGCCAAGTTCCCCTCATGCGCGATGTAGTGACGGGAATGGGAGCCTTTCCCTTAGACGATGCCCAACGTCGCCAACAGAGTTTTTTACGCCAGGGAAGTGCATTACTCGCTCAGGGGCAAAGTGTGGGGGTGTTTCCCGAGGGAACCCAACCCATGGTGAGCCAAACCGAAGCGCGATCGCTACGACCCTTTCATCGCGGCTTTGCCCATTTGGCCCTCCAGTTTGCCAGTCGCCATCCTCGCCAAGAGGTCGCCATTTTACCGGTGGCCCTTCTCGGCCTCGAAGAACAGACCTATCAACCGGTTCCCCTGCGGCTGTTGCGAATGTTCGACCCCAGCGAACCGCTCTTCGATCGCCCCGGCTGGCATCCTATGGTGGTGTATAAACGCCTGACTGTGGCGGTGGGCCATCCCTACTGGATTCGCCAGAGCGATCGCCAGGCCTATCAAGGCAGCCAGGGGAAAGCCACCGTCAAACGCTTAACCCAAACCTGTCACGACGACATTCTAAACCTACTCAGACAAACCCGGTGATGACCCCATTGACGCTTCTGACGCCCACAACTCCCCAACCCCATCGACCTCTATTTGTCTATTTACCAGGGATGGATGGGTCCGGCTATTTACTGCGATCGCAACTGCCGCGTCTAGCCCCCCATTTCGACATTCGTTGTCTACAACTGCCCCCCGATGACCTGCGCACCTGGGATGACCTCGCCCAAGATGCCTTAGCCCTGCTCAATCCCTTACGGCAAGAGCGGCCCCTCTATCTCTTCGGTGAATCCTTCGGCGGCTGTTTAGCCCTGATGATGGCCAGCCAACAGCCCGATTGCTGCGATCGCCTCGTCCTCAGTAACCCCGCCTCAGCCCTCAAACGCCGTCCACTTCTGTTTTGGGGGTCCCACCTCGTTCACTGGATGCCCGATGCCCTCAGCGCCCTCTCAGCCCTAGGATTATTGCCCTTCCTCGCCGCCATCGATCGCATCCCCCCCGAAAACCGTCAAGCCCTCCTCGATGCCATGCGTCACGTCTCCAGCCGGGCGATCGCCTGGCGAATTGGCCTACTGCGAGACTTTCGCATTCCCGAAACCCAACTGGCCCGCATCCACCAACCCACCCTCATCCTGGCCAGCCTTCAAGACCATCTCCTCCCCTCCCTAACTGAAGCCCAAGATCTAATCCAAGCCCTACCCAACGCGAAAATCCATCGCCTCCCCCGTAGTGGTCATGCCTGTTTACTCGAAAAAGATACCAATCTTGTAGAGATTCTTAAATCAGAAAACTTTTTATCACAAAAAATACTTCTTACCAACAACTCATAAAGCACAGATTTTTTTAGACTCAACACTCTGGCTTAACTCTTGAACTAAAACCCAAAACTAAACCTAAACCTAAAACCCATGCCATCTGGAATATTCGACCTAGATATTGCTCCCTTTATCGACCATTCCCTCCTCAACCCTTGCGCTGGAGATGACTTAGTCAAACAATGGTGTTCCGAAGCAGATCGCTATGGCTTTGCCACCGTTTGCGTCTATCCCACCCGAGTCAAACTGGCACGGGAATGCCTGCAAGGTAAAACCCCAAAAGTTTCGACAGTGATTGGTTTTCCCACCGGAACCACGACCGCCAAAACAAAACTCTACGAAGCCTTAGAATCCATCGAACAAGGAGCTTCAGAGTTAGATGTTGTCATTAACCTAGGTTGGCTCAAAGAAGGAAAAACCAAACTTATTTATCAAGAGCTTGCCGCAATTTGCGAAGAAGGCAATGTACCCGTCAAAGCAATTTTAGAAACCAGTCTTTTAACACCAAATGAATTGAAAATCGCCGCAGAAATTGCCATTGATGCCGGCGTGCAATTTCTCAAAACCTGCACAGGATGGAATGGCGGCGTGCAAGTTGATCATGTCAAACAACTCAAAGAGATTGCCAAAGGACAAGTTGCCATCAAAGCCTCAGCCGGGATTCGCACCTACCAAGATGCCATCGATCTCATCGAAGCCGGTGCGACCCGCCTCGGGACCTCCTATAGCGTGCAAATCCTCAACCCCCCTCCCGAACCCGATAACAACTCCGACAATCAACCCTAACCCCCTTGCCTCTTGCCGGGAGAGGGCGACCACAAGGGTACGCCCCTACGTCCTTCCCCTCTTGGGAGGGGTGCCCGGAGGGCGGGGTGGGTTATGCCTGTTCCCAGTTCCGAAGTTCCCAGTTCCGAAGTTCCCCGTTCCCCGTTCCCCGTTCACTATTCACTATTCACTATTAACTATTAACTATTAACTATTCCATGTACCGCGTCACCGCAATTAACCTAAAAAGTATGCCCCTCGGGGAGAGCGATCGCCTCATGACGATTCTCACCCCAGAACGGGGCTTGTTGCGAGTCGTCGCCGGGCGATCGCGGGCCGCCAAATCCAAATTCGGCGGCCGCATGGGGATATTTGTCCTTAACGAACTAATGCTAAAACCGGGAAAATCCCTCGATCGCATCCACCATGCCGAAACCCTCGCCTCCTATCCCGGCCTCAGCCGCGACTTTGGCCGACTCACCGCCAGTCAATACCTCGCCGAAATCGCCCTCAACCAAGCCCTAGACGACACCGCCCAACCCGAACTCTTTAGCCTCTTCCTCGAACATCTGCAACGCCTAGAACGCTTACCCGCCAACGCCTCCCTCGCTCATGTCTTAGGCCATTTATGCCAAGGCATCTTTCACCTATTAGCCCTCGGGGGCATTGCCCCACAAGTTCACTATTGCTGTCTCTCCCAAAAATCCCTCAGCCCAAATCTCAGCCAAGCCAACCCGGAAGTGGGATTTAGCACCCGTTCCGGGGGAATCGTCTCCCTCGAACAACTGCACCAACATCAGCAACAGCAACAGCAGTCTCAAGCCAACAACACAGACGACTACGAAGCCTTAGCCAACCAAGCCGCCTTCGCCCCAACCCCAAACCGTTATCTCAACGGCCAGGAACTGGCCTTGTTGCAACAGCTTTCCCAACCGAACCTCTGTGAATCTACCCTGACTCACGACGCAGCTTGGATCGCGATCGAGCAAATCCTGCGAGAATACACTCAGCATCATTTGGGACGTGCAATCCGCTCTGCTACCTTAATAAACAGTTACGTTGCCTCGTCTCATACCCAGCCAACGTAAGCCACATCCTTAAATTGCTCTGCAAATTGCTCTGCTGTTGCTTGCCCTATTATGACACCCCTGCCCGACACCAACCCCATTGATGCCCCAGAGAGCGATGGCGATCGCCGCGACGATCACACCAGTCATCGCCCCGACGATGGAGAACGAGGATTTCTCCCCGTTTTCAAAAATCGTAACTTCCTAACCCTCTGGAGTGGACAAGTCTTCTCACAGATTGCCGACAAAGTGTATCTTGTCATGGCGATCGCCCTCGTGGCCAATCAATTCCAAGCCGAAGGCCAAAGCATCAGCGGCTGGGTATCCGCCATCACCATTGCCTTCACCATCCCCGCCGTTCTCTTTGGCTTCATCGCCGGAGTTCTCGTCGATCGCTGGCACAAAAAAGACGTTCTTGTCACCACCAACATCCTACGGGGCGGCTTCGTCCTCCTCTTACCCATCTTAGTCTGGCTTTCCGAAGGACAAACCCTATTCGGCAGCATTCCCCTAGGGTTCATCATGCTCCTCGGCGTTACCTTACTGGTGTCGACCCTAACCCAATTTTTTGCCCCCGCCGAACAAGCCGCCATTCCCCTGCTGGTGCAACGACGACATCTCCTGTCCGCCAACTCCCTCTACACCACCACCATGATGGCCTCAGTCATCATCGGCTTTGCCGTCGGGGAACCCGTATTAGCCTTCGCCAAGCAACTCCTAGGGAATCTCAACTACAGCGAAGAAATCGTCGTCGGTGGCAGTTACGTCCTCTCAGGCATCTTACTGCTGCTGATGCAAGTACGAGAAAAAGTTGACGTAAAAGAACGAGCCCAAACCAAAGTCTGGGACGATCTCAAAACCGGCCTGGCCGTCTTGCGAGATAACCCCCGCGTACGCAGTGCCTTAATCCAGTTAATTATCCTCTTTTGTGCCTTCGCCGCCCTAGCCGTATTGGCCGTTCGCGTCGCCGAAATCATGCCCCAATTACGGGCCGAACAATTTGGCTTCCTCCTGGCCGCCAATGGTGTAGGAATGGCCGTTGGGGCGGCGATCGTCGGCCAAATTGGCTCCAACTTTGTCCCCCGTCGTCTCAATCTCTACGGTTCCATTGGCGTCGCCCTATGTCTAGCGGGCTTAAGTTTTTATACCAGTCAACTGATTCCCTGTCTGATTGTGATCACCCTTCTCGGATTCTCCGCCGCCTGGGTGGGGATTCCCATGCAAACCATCATTCAAGCCGAAACCCCCGAAGAACAACGGGGTAAAGTCTTTGGTCTGCAAAATAATGCTGTTAACATTGCCTTAACCCTGCCCCTAGCCCTGGCCAGCATTGCCGAAGCTCAGTTTGGCCTCGGTCCAGTTTTACAAAGTCTCGGGGTCATCGTTGCCCTAGGCGGCCTGATAACCTGGTATATTGCCGATAAAAGTTCTCGTTCCCCTCAATCGAACAATCCTCGCCGGTAAGGGGTATCATTACCACCATTACGACAGATTGTCCTCGGCTCTCAAGTGAGTAGGCCTGAATACCCGGTGAATGCCCTGTCTTGAACGGGCCGGTCTTCATCGGGAGTCTCAGCGGGCGTTGAGTTGTTGGGGCGGTTGCGAGATTCCATTCACCTTCTCGACTTGAATGCACATCGCTTGGCTTGGAAAAAAATCGCCGTTTTGTGGCAACGTCACCTATAGCCGCGAAGTCACCAACGCGCTACTTGATCGAAACAATCGGGTTAGTTTTTTGCACTTTTGTCAAAATAGCCCTGACTCCGAACCCGGCGTTTCGGTGCAGCCGGTTTCGGAAACTCAGTGGGAGGGACTCAATTCCCCATCGGTGGCTCATGAAGTGTCCCTTCCCTGTTTGTATAAGTCCACTCTTTACACCATTCCCACCCTCAAATCGAGTAAAGTGTTGGCTGATGCTCTGCGACAACTTAAACCGGATTTGGTGCACGCTTCCCTAACTCTGTCGCCGCTAGATTTCGTCTTACCCGAAATTTGCCAAGAGTTAGGCTTACCCCTCGTAGCCACCTTTCACCCTCCCTTCGATCGCCGCCGTCGCAATCTCACATCAAGTACACAACACTTGATGTATCAACTCTACGCCCCTTTTTTAGCCAATTACGATCGCACCATTGTCTTCTCCCAGATTCAACGGGAATTATTGGCCCAACTCGGCGTTCCCCCTGAACGCATCGCCGTCATTCCCAATGGCGTGGATTCTCTCAAATACGCTCCCGGCGTCTCGGCCCTGAAATCTCAACTGAAAGCGGAACGGCTCTTTGTCTATCAGGGACGTATCGCCATGGAAAAAAATGTCGAGGCTCTCCTGAAAGCCTGGAAATTGGCCTCAATGAGAAGCGATAGTAAACTGCTCATTGTTGGCGATGGTCCCCTGGCAATGTCATTACGGGCCAGTTACTCAGAAGCTCAACAGATTCATTGGCTCGGCTATATCGCCGATGAAAGCCGCCGCATTGAAATTTTACGGGCCGCTGATGTGTTTATTTTGCCCTCGTTGGTTGAGGGACTGTCCCTGTCGTTATTAGAAGCCATGGCCTGTGGAGTCGCCTGTTTAGCCACTGATGCAGGGGCCGATGGAGAAGTTCTCGAAGAGGGAGCTGGGGTGGTTTTAGATTCGCAACGAGTCACCAGTCAGCTACAAACCCTGTTACCCCTGTTTCAAGATCACCCGGAAATGGCGAATTTGTTGGGGTACAAAGCCCGTCAGCGAGTTATCGAACGCTATACCCTCGATAAAAATATCAGTCGTTTAGAAGAGCTTTATGGTGAGTTATTGTCTCAGGCCAAGATGTCGGTAGGGTTTTTATAGGGGTCAATAGGAATGATGAGTACATCTTGGAATGTTTGGAATGTTTGGAATGTCTCGAAGGCTCGATTCAAGAGAATTTCATGGCTTTTGGCGATGACGCTGTTGAGTAGCCTGTTGTGGCTGGGATTGGCAAGTACGGCCATCGCCGCTGATTCAGCCAGAGATGACTCCTCTATGCTATCAGGGGCCTCTGTGCTATCAGGGGCGATCGAGTTTCATGTCCATACAGCCCCCGATGTGGTTCCTCGCCTTTGGGATGATTTGCAATTGGTGAAAGCGGCTGAGTCAGCGGGATTACGAGCCGTTGTCTTGAAAAATCATGTTTTCCCCACCGGCGATCGCGCTGGAATTGCTCAAGAAACCGTCACGGAACTCGAAGTATTTGGCGGTGTGGTTCTCAATGAAGCGGTAGGCGGGTTAAACCCTGAAGCGGTGCAGGTGATGACTCGTCTTCCGGGGGGACGGGGTAAGGTGGTGTGGCTACCGACAATTGATGCGGCCTATCATCGACAGAGGTTTGGCCAAGAACCGGGAGGGATTCGGGTTTTAGACGGCGATCGCCTCGTTCGAGAGTTAGAAACAATCTTATACTCAGTGCGCGATCGCCAGTTAGTCTTGGCCACGGGCCATGTTTCCCCCCAAGAAGTCCTCGCCGTAGTACGTCGCGCCCGAGAACTCGGAATTGAGAAACTCCTGATTACTCACGCCATGGCCGAGGTTCCTGGCTTAAATCTTGAGCAGATGAAGACGTTAGCAGAGTTAGGGGCCTATTTAGAGCTTGATTACGTCAACACGCTCATGGGACCCAATGCCGCAGATCCGGCCCATCGAGCCTGGCGTGAAGTTAGTTTAGAGGAGATGGCCACCGTCATCCAAGAGATTGGCGCTCAACATTTTATCCTCAGTACGGATCTCGGTCGTCCCCACGACCCCAACCCCATTCAAGGCTATCAAGCCTTTATCGAAGGGCTACACAACCAGGGAATTTCCGAAGCAGATCTCGCCATCATGACCCAAACCAACCCCGCTCGCCTCTTAGATTTACCTCAATCCCCAACCTAAACACCTATTAACTCTTCACTATTAACTATTAACTATTAACTATTAACTATTCACTATTCCCCATTCCCTGAAGATACGCCAAAAACGATTCGAGTTCTGGGCGGGTTAGTTGTTGGCGCGATCGCTTGCCATAGGTTTGTTCTAAATACACCCGTCCCTGTTCAGCATCCCATCCTAAACGGCGTAACTCCAAGGTGGTTTGCACCAATAAGTCTGAATCATCGGTCGGTGGCTCAGGATTAGATGAAGATTCAGGGGGCTTAACCGTCTCTGTTGGCTTGGGAAACGACAGTTTCTCGGTTGAGGTTATTTTTGGCAAATCAGATGGCTTAACGGTTGATATAGAAGGGTTAAAAGTAGGATTTTGGGGTTGGGTGCTATCAGAGCTAGGGTGAGACACTTGTGACTCCAGTTGTGACTCCAGGGACTCTGGGGAGGTTGAAGTCTGTGGCGGTTGGGATTGAAGCAATAGAGACAGACTTCGCTCCCGGGCCAAGTCTTCGGCTGTTTCTACAGACATCCCCATAGCCAAGGCTGACATCAAGGGGCGATCGCCATCAAATAGCACCACTCGCACCAGATACTGTCCTTCGTGAATGGTCATCAACTCAGACCAAACCCGTCCGAGAGGATAACGTCGATAAAACTCTTCTAGCATCAGACTACTCCTGTTGATCGCCAAAACACTCGACACAACACAACGCTCTCCCAACCGACTCTAGCCTAGACGATTGCTCAAGAAAACGGCCAGGTCATCCTGGCCAGCGCTCCCAATCTCTGCTATCCTGGACTGCGACTCAATGAGATATAATTGCTGGGATGTCGCGAGATTCGTGGCGACGATCCACATCACCCCCCAGGCGGTCGGGTGTCGAGTCATGCTCAGACCTCACTGGAATCTCGGCGGACCGCTGCATGGGAGTAAACCGCCGTGCTGAGCCTTTAAGCCAAGGCCAAAATTGCCAAGGTGCGAATGTCGATGATCCTATCTCCCCTTTCGAGGTGCGATCGCGGCGTTTCAATGAACCTCCACCCCTGGCTTACCCAGCGGCTGTGACGATGCCGCTAAGACTAAGAAAATATTTTAAGGATTGACGACTGCATGAACTTTTCGATCGCAACACTGTTGTCCAACTTCCCCGATGAAAAATCGGTTGCCCCCAAAGTCCTAGAAAAAAAACTCGCCTGTGATGACGAGGATGATTTAGGCAAACTCCTCATTGCTCTTGACGCTTTAGAACGAACCGGGATTTTAGTTAAAGAACGGGGTCGTTATCGCCGCGAAGACGACGAGGGACTGGTTGAAGCGAAGCTGCGCTGTTCGAGTAAAGGATTTTGTTTCGCCATTCAAGATGCCGAAGGCGCTGAAGACATTTATGTGCGTGAATCCTATCTGAGTACCGCTTGGAACGGCGATCGCGTCTTAGTCAAAGTCATCAAAGATGGCAGTCGTCGCCGCTCTCCCGAAGGAGAAGTTCGCCTAATCCTAGAACGAGCCAATCCCTCCGTCTTAGCTCGTGTCAAAGCCGTTGACGATGAGTTTCGCGCCGTTCCCCTCGACGATCGCCTCTTATTTGAAATTCACCTCGAACCCGACGAACGCCTCAAAGATGCGATCGACTATCTGGTTCACGTGGAAGTACAACGCTATCCCCTTGGCGACAATCCCCCCCGAGGCCGCGTCGTGCAAGTCTTGGGTAGTGATGCCGAAGCCGCCAACGATATCGATATCGTCTGTTGTAAACATGATTTACCTCGGGCCTTTTCAGCCAAAGTTCTCGACAGTCTCAGCAGTCTGTCGCCGGACATTAGCGCCAAAGACTCTAAAAAACGCCTTGATTTACGGCATCTAAAAACCCTAGCCTTTGTCGAAGATCCCCTCAGTCCCGGCTGTGTCGAACGAGCCTATAGTCTCACCCGTTTTGCCCGCGATCAATGGCAATTAGGCATTCATATCGCTGATGTCGGCCGCCTCGTTGAACTCAATAGTCCCGCTGAACGCGAAGCACGACGACGGGGAACCAGCGTCTATCTCGGCGATACTGTCTTACCTCTATTTCCCGAGGCTATTATCGAGGCTGCCTCATTTACCCCCGAGGGCGATCGCTGTGCCATCTCCCTATTAATTACCTTAGATGACCAGGGAGAAATTCTCGAATACGAACTTCAACCGAGTATCCTATTACTCGATCGCCTCGTCAGTTACGAAGAAACCCAAACCTTCCTCGGCGAAGATGCCAGCGAACCCCAGAGCAAAAGTGAAAAAGACCTCGCCGCCACCCTCAAAGAGTTGCAACAAGTCAGCCAACTGTTACGAGAACAACGCTATCTACGCGGCTCGTTCGATCTGCACTTACCCGAAGCCAGCAGTCACTTCGGCGATGAAGTTCCCCTCGGCGCACCGGTATTTAATACCCAACCGATAATCGGTGCCGTCACCTATGAGTTCGTCGTTACCGCCAATCAACTCATTGCCGATCACCTTACGGCGTTAGGGGTTCCGGCTCTCTATTGTATTCAACTGCAACCGGACATCGATGACGTTCATGATGCCATCAAACTGGCCGGAAACATGGACCTCGAACTCTGGCTCGAAGACGAAGAACAAGCCTTCCCCAGTGACTTCAAGCAGTTCGCCGAACAGGTGTCTGGAACCGACGATGAGAAGATTCTCAACTATCTCCTCGAAGCGGTGATTCGCCCCCATTACTACAGCAACAAGCCCGGCGTTCATTTTGGCTTAGCCCTCGACGATGGCTATACGCACCTGAATGCGCCCCTGCAACGCTACGTGGACTATGTAATTCAGCAAGTCCTCCATGCCGTCTTCGAGCAAGGCCGCGATCGCCGCACCAGCCGCTCCAAGGATTCGGTGAATCTCCATCATTCCTCCTGTCATGGTCAGATTAACTGGAATGTCCTCCCCCCTGGTGTTCAGAGCGAACTCGAAGAGCATCTATCGGGGTTAGCCATATCCCTGACTGAGCGGGAGCGTCTCGCCCTCGAAGCCGAAAATGACCTCAATGGTCTACAAAAGGCTGGAGCCATGAAGGAGCGCACAGGAGAGGTGTTTCGGGGCTTAATTACCGGGGTGCAGTCCTACGGCTTTTTCGTGGAAATCGAAGCCGGGGAAAAGGGCATGGCTCCCCCTCGTTTAGAAGGGTTAGTTCATGTGTCGTCCCTCAAAGATGACTGGTATGAGTACCGCTCCCGTCAACAAACCCTCGTCGGGCGCAAGAATCGCAAACAATATCGTCTCGGCGATCGCGTTGATGTTCAGGTCAAAAGCGTGGACTACTACCGTCAGCAAATCGACCTCGCCCCCGTCGGCGGTGGCAGCGAAGCCCCCCCCAATGATGATGACAACTTCTTTAGTGAAGAAGAATAGGATTATGCCAAAGCTGCGTTGCGGCAAGTTCTAATCGAGTTATCCCAAGAGGGCGATCGTAAAGGTACGCCCCTACGTCTTTCCCCTCTTGGCAGGGGTTAGGGGTGGGTTCTCCCCTCTTGGCAGGGGTTAGCGGTAGGTTCTCCCCTCTTGCCTCTTGCCCCTTGCCTGTTGCCCCTTGCTCCTTACCCCCATGACCTCTCTCTCTCGACCTCTAATCATCGGTGTTTCCGGGGCTTCGGGCCTCATCTATGCCGTCCGTACTCTGAAATATCTTCTCACAGCCAACTATTCCGTGGAGTTGGTCGCCTCCAAAGCCAGTTATCGAGTTTGGCAGGCCGAAAACACCATCAAAATGCCCGCTGAACCCCAGCAACAAGAACAGTTTTGGCGTCAACAAGCCGGAGTCGAGAAGAGTGGTCATCTCCGCTGTCACCCCGCCAGTGACGTAGGCGCGAACATTGCCAGCGGCTCCTTTCGCACTCTGGGGATGTTGGTCATTCCCTGTAGCATGAGTACCGTGGCCAAACTCGCTCAGGGTCTGAGTTCCGATTTACTTGAACGGGCCGCTGATGTGCAAATCAAAGAAGGACGTAAACTGGTAGTTGTACCTCGTGAAACCCCTTTGAGTCTGATTCATTTGCGGAATTTGACGGCCTTGGCAGAAGCTGGGGTGCGGGTGGTTCCCGCCATTCCGGCTTGGTATCACCAACCTCAGACCATTGAAGATTTAGTGGATTTCGTGGTGGCCCGTAGTCTTGATTGCTTCGAGATTGACTGTGTACCGCTCCGACGCTGGAAAGAGGATTAATAGAGGATTCATAAGAGGATTCATACTCAATTTCACTCAGTGAACTCATGCAAACGTCTAAATTGCCCATCACCGGCTTGATTATCTTGGGGGTTTTGGCACTGTTTCTGGTTCAAAATAGCTCACCGACGCTATCTATCACCTTTTTCGGTGTCACCTCCATCGCCCTCCCTTTGGGGATTTGGCTCATGCTCCCTTTTTTGGCCGGAGTGATGAGCGCCGGCTTTGTGGCGTTGCTGTTACCCCGAGGCGATCGCCCTTCGCGCCAGTCACGGGCCTCGGGAACGGTGGAGTCGCCCCGTAACCGCCAACGGCCCTCGCGTCAG
The DNA here is from genome assembly GCA_001314905.1 of Phormidium sp. OSCR. Classification (GTDB taxonomy): domain Bacteria; phylum Cyanobacteriota; class Cyanobacteriia; order Cyanobacteriales; family Geitlerinemataceae; genus Sodalinema. Next base: position 26,512 of record LJZT01000002.1, on the reverse strand, counting down.
CTTCGAGATGATGAGAGCGATGACCCGGATTTCGATGAGAGTGATGTTGAGGTGGAGGATCAGGTGTCGCCGGGAAAGACGTCAGCCCCTGACGAGAGGCGGCGGCCCTCGTCAGCGGCGGCCCAACGTCGGCCCCCTCAACTTGAGGAAATGGAGTCAGAAGTTTGGGATGAGGAAGATTGGCCCGAGGATGAGGAGTGGCCCGATGAAGCAGAGGAAAATCCGTCCGGAGTGACTGTGGATCAGGCTGTGGGTAATTATGAAGTTCACAAAGAACCGGTTTCGGCGTACCGACAAGGAACTTTATATTCTTATAGCTATAGCAAGTCAGCCTTGGAGAGGGTTTCTGAACCCAAAACTTCTGAACCCGAAACCTCTGAACCCGAAACTTCTGAACTAGAAACCTCTGAACCCGAAACTTCTGAACTAGAAACCTCTGAACCCGAAACCTCTGAACCCGAAACCTCTGAACCGTCATCGCTGGACTCTCAGCAGCAAAACTCTCCCTCAAACCCTGACCAAGTTGAGGGGTTAGACCCTTCAGTCCAGGAGAAAGCTGAAGGGGAAGATATCATGGCGACATCCGACTTGATAACCCCATCTGAGGATGATCATGAGTCGGAGGAGACTCTTGAGGGAGAATTTTTAGATGATTCTGATGATGTAGAACCTGAAGAAAAACCCTCAAATTTTTTGCGATCTAAACTGTTTAATTTCAAAGACAATAAACCAAAAGAGGATGACTGGAGCGAGCCACCAACTCCCCCGAAAGATTGGTAGAACACGGTCTATTTGATTTGTATAAAATGCTCTAACTTTACTCAAGATTCAGGAAAAACTAGAGATAGCGAGTTGTATCTGCGCTAGTGAACGAGAGCAATTTACCTAGATTTACTCTGGAATGGGAGTCTAAAATATAACGATATATAAAGGGTTAGGGGTTCCGTGGCTCTAACCTTGAGTGAATCTGGCAAACTAGATGTTAGAACTCGATTAAACCATACCTAAAACATTGGTCAAGACCGAGACACGCCCCCAGTCCCCATGTCCAACACCGTTCCTGATCCCGGAGAGATTCTCCATCAAATCGCTTGGAGTATTCGTAACTCCCAAGACCTCTCAGAAATTCTAAGTTGCAGTGTTGAGGGAATTCAAGAGTTTCTGAAAATTGATCGTGTCAAACTTTATCGGTTTGATGCCGATGGAAGTGGTGTCGTGGTGGCCGAGGCCCGCCAGGGCGATCGCCTCCCGGCCTTAGTGGGATTACATTTTCCCGCCGAAGACATCCCCCCCACTGCCCGACAAACCTTTGCCCGTATTCGTCAATGTATCATTGCCGATACGGCCACAGCTCGCAAAACCCTGTTTCCCCTCGATCCCAAACTTCCTCCCTACGACGAAGTTGTCAGTGACTGTCATCTGGCGTATCTCAAGGCCATGGGGGTTAAAGCCACCCTGACACTACCCCTGTTTGAACGGAATGGACTCTGGGGACTCGTCAGCATTCACCACAGCCAACCCCGCCATTTTTCCCGCTACGAGCAGCAAATTCTTCAGTTAGCCATCGATCAAATTGCGATCGCCATCACCCAGGCCCGCCTACTTGAACAAACTCGGGAAACCCGCCGCCACGAACAAACCCTAGAACATATCACCGAACTCCTCGATGATCGTCTTCCTTGGGATTCCCTACAACAGCAGGTGTTGCAAGAAGCCGTCAATGCCCTCGACGCCAGTGGTGGCCGCTTATACCTTTGCTCACAGCCGGAGGTGGAGGGAGTCGATTTATCGGTCATCGGAGATGGGGCCTTAGTTGAGGAATTAGAAGAGCATCCCCAATGGCAAGCGGGATTTATCGGCTATAACCCCTTAAGTTTAGATAGTTCCCCCCATCCCGAACCCATTGCCCTCAACGCCGAGACCTGGACTCAAAACCCCACATTAGGGTTTCTCCAAGACCTGTTGACTCCCACTCCAGTGCGATCGCTGTTGGTGATTCCGCTGCAATACCATCGCCAATGTGTCGGCTACCTCAGCCTCTGTCGTCGGGGTTATGATACGGAAGTCTGGTGGGCCGGCAAATCCAATCCTGATGAGCGACAACGGCGGCCACGGGCCTCCTTTGAAGCCTGGCGAGAGTCCCACCGCGATCAGACAGTCCCTTGGACTGAGGCCCAACGAAAACTAGCTCATCAAATCGGAGTCCATCTCTATATTGCCGTAGTGCAACATCGAGTTAGCGCCATGTTGCGCTATCAAGTCTCCCATGATCCTCTCACCCAACTGCCCAACCGCCTACTCTTTGATGAGCAGTTATCCTTAGCCTTAGTCGAATCCCAGCAAAAACAAACGGCCATGGCCGTGGGATTCCTGGATATTGACCGCTTTAAAACCGTTAACGACTCCTTTGGCCATCAAGTCGGCGATCGCCTTCTCAAAGATCTCAGCGATCGCATCCTCACCTGTTTACAAGAGGGAGACTCCCTGGCCCGTTGGGGAGGCGATGAATTGGTGTTCTTGTTGGGTAGCCAAAGCTGTCATACCGGAGTCATGGCGGTAGGGGAGTCTATCCTCAAAGAACTCCGTTTCCCCTTTGAATGTGACGGCCGGGAATTTTCCATTAGTGCCAGTCTCGGCTTAGCCTTAGCCCCTCAACATGGACGAGATAGCAATAGTTTGCTACGCCATGCCGAAACCGCCCTCGATTGGGCCAAACAGCAGGGACGCAACACCATCGGGCTTTATCACCCCGATATGCTTAGCAGCCGCGCCGATAATCTAGCCCTAGAACTCGATCTCGAACAAGCGATTCTCAATCAGGAGTTTTGCTTACATTACCAACCCCAAATCGATTTAGCCAGCGGCAAAATTGTCGCCGTCGAGGCCTTAATCCGTTGGCAACATCCTGAACGGGGCAACATTCGGCCTGATCGCTTTATCCCCATCGCCGAAGAAACTGGCGCCATTCGAGCCATTGGCGAATGGGTGCTACGAACGGCCTGCCAGCAACATCGGGATTGGGTCAAGATGGGCTTTAAACCGCTGAAAATGGCGGTCAATCTCTCGGCCCGTCAGTTTCAACAGCCGAATTTGTTAGAAACGATTGTCAAGATTCTCGAAGAGACTCAAATCAAGCCGGCTTATCTGGAACTCGAAATCACGGAAACGACGGCCGTGAAAGATGTTGAGTTGAGCATCTCGGTCTTGCAACGGTTGCGAGAAATGGGGGTGCAAATTGCCATGGATGACTTTGGTACGGGGTATTCCTGCTTGAGTTTTATTAAACAGTTTCCCCTCGATACCCTGAAAATTGATCGCTCCTTTGTGCGGGATCTGACTCAGGAGGCCAGTGATGCGGCCATCGCCAAAACCATTGTCGCTCTCGGTCAAGGACTGAATCTAATTGTCTTAGCCGAAGGCGTCGAAACCAATGAACAGGCGGAGTTTCTCAAGTCGATTCACTGTGATTTAGCCCAGGGCTATTTGTTTAGTCGCCCGGTTCCGGCGGCTGAGATTCCTGAGTTGTTACGTCAATGGGCCGTCTTTCAGGGCATTGAAAAGGTGGCCGTTCTTAGTACCCGTCGCCATCACTATAGCGGCCACTCCAGTTTGCCTGAAACCGCTGAACGTCGGGCCTTCCTACAACGGCGGATTCGCGATTTGGAACAGGCTAATCTGGGGTTACGGGGCGATCGCGATGAACTTCAGCAGAGTTTACGCCGCGTTAATCATCAGCTTCGTTGGGAAGAACATCTGACGAACCTCAGTCGAGCGATTTTGGGCAAACAACCTCTGGCGGTGGTTTTTCAACAGGCGGTGGTGGGGATTCGTCGGGAACTGGGACTGTTGAGTGTGGTGGCCTATCGCTATGATGCCTATGGCAACACAATTCCTCTGGCTGAAGATGGGGGCGATCGCCATAACCGCGCGGCCATGGCTCCTGATTTATTTTCGTTAGTCTCGAAGCCTTCGCCGGATGTGTTGGCCTTGTGTAATCTCGATTATGTTCATTTGAGTGCTGATGATGCGGTGATTTTGGCTCAACAGCGAGTCAAAGCCTGTGTGTTGCTGCCGATTTATCAGCAAGGTCAGATTTGGGGGGCGATCGTACTCCACCAGGCGGTGACGGCCCGCAATTGGCAGCCTAAGGAACTGGCTTGGTTGGAGAAGATTGCCAATGTACTCTTGTTGACGGAGTTGCCCGATTATCCCCAGGCCAGAACCGTGTTTAGTTGCGATCGCCTCACCGGTTTGGGAGATCTGGAGAACTTCCAAGGTCGTCTTCGCTATGAATGGACACGCTTGTTAAATACTCGCCTGCCTCTGACCTTGATTTTGGCAGATATTGATAACTTTAGCGCCTACTGTGATACCCATGGACCCGAAACCGGCGATCGCGCTCTGAAAACACTGGCCCAAGCCTGGCGAGATACCTTAACCCGTCGCGGCACCTGTTTGATTCATGGCCAACGAGATCAGTTCTGGATTCTGTTACCCCATTTAGATAGTCGTCAAGGACAAGCGATCGCCCAAGCCTTACGCCAACAAGCACGACGCTTTATTTCGACTCAATTAACCCCCACCTCCTTTAGCATCAGCTTTGGTATCGCCAGTGATCTTCCCAATCCCAATCTTGACCCCAATTCTCTCCTCGAAACCGCTGAAATTGCGGTTCGGGCCGCCAAAGCCTCTGGAGGAAATCAGGTCGTGATTGCACCGGATGTCCATTTGGATTCACCTTCAGGAGATTGGTCTGTCTTGTCCGATTTACCAAAACGGGATACTTATGAGTAGAATCAGCATCACGTCAGATTCCCTGAGTTCCCTAAGTTCCCTAAATTCCCGAAGTTGATGACCGTTGAGTGACGGCCGTCATTCTCAAGCCCCTAGATTTTCCCTAAAATGAGGGTTAACGTGCTAGACAAGGATTATAAACTTTTTTTCCTGATGCTCACAGACTCCCGAGCCACGTTGAATCTGGACTCTAGTTTCGTTCTCCTCGCCCCCATTTTCCCATGAAGCTGTAATGAGTAGCCCTGAGCGTCCACCGAAAGGCAATATCCTGATTGTCGACGACACCCCGGCCAACCTTGAATTACTCAACACGATTTTAACCCGTGCTGGGTATGAGGTCTGTGTCGCTGTTGATGGCTCAACGGGACTTGAGGGTGCGCGCTATGGCAAACCGGATCTCGTCTTGCTCGATATCATGATGCCGGGGATGAACGGCTATGATGTCTGCCGTTTTCTCAAAGAAGATCACGAAACCCGTGATATTCCGGTTATTTTTATTAGCGCCCTCGATGATGCTCTCGATAAAGTGAAGGCGTTTACGGTGGGGGGGACTGATTATATTTCCAAGCCGTTCCAGTTTAAGGAAGTGTTGGCTCGGGTGCGTAACCAGTTGACGATTCGGGATCTTCAGCAACGACTCCGGGAACAAAATCAACGGTTACAACAAGAAATTGGCGATCGCGCTCTGGCTGAGGCGGAAGTCCGTCAGTTGAATGAGAAGCTCGAAGAGCGGGTGCGAAAACGAACCGCTGAGTTAGAGGCGGCTAACTCACAACTACAAACGGAGATTCAGCAGCGAAAACGGGTGCAGGAGCAGTTAATGTATATGGCTCTGCATGATTCCTTGACGGGGTTGCCCAATCGAGTTCTATTGATGGAAAAGTTGGAAGCGGCTCTCCGGGAAACGCTCAAAAATGATGAGTATCGTTTTGCGGTGTTGTTTATTGATTGCGATCGCTTTAAGGTGGTGAATGATTCCTTGGGACATTTAACCGGCGATCGCCTCCTCAGTCTCATTTCTGATCGCCTAGAACTCTGTTTACGCCCCGTTGATACTCTATTTCGTTTAGGGGGTGATGAATTTACCATTCTCCTTAACCCCATTGACGGCATTGAAAATGCCATTGAAACCGCCGAAACCATCCAACAACAACTCACTGCACCCTTCCATGTTGATGGCCATGAAGTGTTTATTGGTGCTAGTATCGGTATTGTTTTGGGAAACTCTCAATATACCCAGCCGGAACATCTCTTGCGGGATGCAGATGCGGCGATGTATTGTGCTAAGGATTTAGGAAAAGGGCGCTATCGGGTGTTTGACTCGGGAATGCACGATCGCGCCGTCAATTTCCTCCAACTTGAAACCAACCTGCGGCGAGCCCTAGAACGGGGTGAGTTTAAGGTAAATTATCAGCCTATTGTGGACTTAAAACAAGGCGGAATTGTTGGCTTTGAAGCCTTATTGCGTTGGTATCATCCAGAACGAGGGCAAATTTCTCCGGCGGAGTTTATTCCAGCGGCAGAAGAAACCGGTTTAATTGTTCCCATTGGTGAATGGGTTTTGCGCCAATCTTGTACCCATCTTCGACGATGGCAATGTCAATATAATCATGCCAAAAATTTAACGGTTTCGGTGAATATCTCAGTCAAACAGTTTGCTCAAATTGACTTACTCAATCGTATTGATGATATCTTAAAAGACTCTCAACTTGATGGTCGTTTCTTAAAACTAGAAATTACTGAAAGCACAATTGTTGGCAATTACGAAGTCGCCAAAGCAATTTTAGAGCAGCTAAAAAATAGAAAAATCCAGTTAAGTATTGATGATTTTGGTACGGGCTATTCATCCCTAAGTCACCTGCATCGGCTCCCCGTTGATATCCTAAAAATTGACCGTTCTTTTGTCGATCCAATTGATGAAGATAACGACGAACGAGAAATTGTCCAAGCCATTGTCACCTTAGCCCATAGCCTAAACATGAAAGTCATTGCGGAGGGAGTTGAAACCGCCGTTCATGTTGAACAACTCCGTAACTTAGGCTGTGAGTATGGACAAGGCTATTATTTTTCAAGACCCCTAACCGCACAGGCGGCCACCACGTTACTAGGAGAAGACCATCATTGGTAAGTTATCCCAGCCTAGAGTATCAGTGGCTGTCAGACGATACGGAGTCTCATGATTGAGACTCTCATCAGCGGCAATTTCGTTGCCAATTTGAGATAAACTATAACGGATACACGATTGATGGTCGTTCGTTAGGATTCATAACAACACAATGACAAAACATATTACGATTCTGGGAACAGGGGCTTGGGGAACCGCCCTGGGAAGACTAGGTGAATATGGAGACAATCAGGTTCAGTTTTGGTCTCGTCGCGGTGATATCACCCTAGAAGATGCGATCGCCGATGCCGATGTTCTGCTATCAGCAATCTCGATGAAAGGGGTCGCTGAAACCGCCAATAAGGTACAAAAAATTGGCTTACCGCCAAACACCATTATTGTCACCGCCACCAAAGGACTAGAACCCTCCACAACCCGCACTCCCTCACAAATTTGGCAAGACGTCTTTCCAGACCATCCTGTGGTGGTTTTGTCGGGGCCAAATCTGTCCAAGGAAATTGAGAAAGAACTCCCCGCCGCCACCATCGCCGCCAGTCGAGATCTCAAGGCAGCGGAGACCATTCAAGAAGCCTATTCTTCGGATATTTTTCGGGTGTATACCAATACAGACCCCATTGGAACCGAACTGGGCGGAACTCTCAAAAACGTGATGGCGATCGCCTCTGGAGTCTGCGATGGATTAGACTTAGGCATCAACGCCAAATCTGCCCTTTTAACACGGGCCTTGATTGAAATTGTCCGGGTGGGAACCAGTATGGGGGCAGAAGCGGAAACCTTCTGGGGATTGGCAGGATTAGGGGATTTGCTGGCAACCTGTAACAGTAGTCTCAGCCGCAATTATCGAGTAGGGTTTGGCTTGTCGCAACATAAACCCCTCGAACAAGTCCTAGAGGAAATTCAGAGTACCGCTGAGGGGGTCAATACGACCAATGTACTGATTGATTTAGCCAAGCGACAGGGCATTGAAGTGCCGATTTCTTATCAAGTCTATCGGTTGCTCAACAATCAAATTACACCAGAGGAGGCGGTGGCGGCGTTGATGGAACGGGATCTCAAACCGGAGGTGATTACCCCCGAGGAGGCTTAACGGTTAAATTAGGGGGTGAACAGGTTTTCGCCCCTAATTTTCACGAACTGCTACAAGTTGTTGTGATGTGGGGACGTGAGGCGTTGAGGAGAGGTTTAAGATGAGAGGTTTAAACGGTTTCGCAACGATAACGCTGTTGGCCATGACGGCAGCGATGGCCGCTTGTGGGCCGACTCCCGGAGACCGAGAAATCGAGGCATCCTCGGGGGAGTTAGCCCAGAGTTCACCGCAAGCCACTAATCCTGAAACCCTATTCGATCGCGCCCTAGACCGCACCGAAACCCAGGACTGGCAGGGGGCGATCGCCGATCTCAAGGAGGCCGCCGCAGGATTTGCCCAACAGGGTGATGAGAGGCGTCAGGCCATGGCTGAGGCGATTGTACGCTATTTGGACTGGTGGCTTGGTTGGACTGAACAACAACGGGAGGGAGTGGAGGGGGGCGTAATGCCCGATTGGCAGTCTTTTGGCCGCTGTTTAGAGGATGCTAGTGGTCAAATCTGTGGTTACGCCTTGCAATTTGCCCAAAGTGAGGATGATCAGATCGAGGGGGTTCTCCTGTTGCAAAAACACCTAGAGGATGTACCGACTCCTGGCGGGGGGTCTTATCCGGTGTTTGCGATCGTGGATGCTGAGGTCGTCTATCCTCCCTTAGGGGCCGGAGAATCTTGGACACCGACTTGTGAACGGTTGGATGGGGAGAGTTCTCCTGGGATGATGGCGATCGTGACCAGTGGCGGTTATGAGGATTCTGAGTATTATCCTGAGGTTCGCGAAGTCTGGTGGGCAAATGTGGAGGAGGAATCGTTGCAATCCCAGCGATCGGGGGATGCTGTCCGTTGTTTTAATCCCTGTCCTGGGGGCTGTTAGGCGATTTGGCTCAACCCAGGCGAACCCGGTCGAATCTGATTGCGAGCCGCAACGTCTCACGAGATAAGGTTGTTGATGGCTCCTGGGCACGACGGCATGAAAAATGGTCTAATACCAATTTTCGGAAGTCATGCCATAGATGTCTGTAGGGGAACCCACCCCTAACCTCTCCCAGGAGGGGATGGCTGTTCGCCCTCCTCGGTGTCAGATGTATAGCAAGCTTTTTGAAAAATTCTCGAAAAAATCTCGGTCAAACGCTCGCTTGAGAGTCATTGTAAAAAAAAATTGACTCGCCTAACGGCGAGACCCCAAAGGGCAAGAGAGAAAAAGAACAAAGGGCTAAGGAAGAGTCCTGGACGCCGCGCACGCAACCCGAAAGCCGAAGTTGATGAAGGCATAGTCGGGCGTATCGTCGTAGCGGATGGCAGAGCGACAGTTCCTCGGATTGACGTCCCAGGAGCCGCCACGCAGCACTTTTTTACTTTCTGTACGATTTTCATTAACCCAGGCGCTAGCGTCGTTGGGTGCTCCTTCGTAATTGTTATGCCAATCATCTGCGCACCACTCCCAAACGTTGCCGTGCATATCGTAAAGTCCAAAGCCATTGGCGAGAAAACTGCCCACCTCTGTCGTTTGCTCTCGGTACTCCCCCTTCGGGCCGCGTCCGTAAGACCCCGACAAATCGCGCTCCTTGTTATCCGTTCCCCGGTAATTTGCCAGGTCAGTCGTTATGGTCTCGCCAAAGTGGAAGGGGGTCGAAGTTTCCGCGCGGCAGGCATATTCCCATTCCGCCTCACTCGGAAGTCGGTAATCTCGCCCGCTGTGTTGCGAGAGTCGCCGGCAAAACTCCACCGCATCGTCCCACGATACCTGCTCCACTGGACGGTTCGCGCCTTTGAACTCCGAAGGGTCTGGCTCTAAAGCTCGTCCCACCTGGGGCAATGCCGCCACGGCTCGCCACTGAGCCTGGCTCACAGGGAATTTCCCCATCAGAAAGGTCGGCACGCTGACGCGATGGCGGGGACCTTCATCGTCATAACGGTCTAACTCGTCTTCCGGAGACCCCATCCAGAACTCACCCCCCGGAACCAGCACCATCTCCAAATCCGCGCCGTTGCTTAGGGGTTCCCGCCAGTAGCGTCCCCGCCGCCGTTGGCGACGGATGACAAGGTTTCCGGGAGATGGGACAGTTCGCTCGGACATTGGTTCTACAACAATCGGCAGGATTGGTTGGGGTTCGGCTGGCTCACGAGTCGGGAAACCCCTACCAGGCGAACCAGCCGAGGTTGATTTTCGGATGTCTCGCTGGACATCGCCGGAACGGGTCTGGACTCTTCGGGGTACACCCAACAGATTCCCATCTGCCAGTTCTGACGGTGAAGAGTACTGGACGCCGCGCACGCAACCCGAAAGCCGTTGTTGTTGTTGGCATTGTCGGGCGTATTGTTGTTGCGGATGGCAGAGCGACAGTTCCTCGGATTGTTGTTCCAGGAGCCGCCACGCAGCCGTTTTCTTTGCCCGCCCCATCCTTAGTTTAGTCCGGTGTCGTTAGCTTGGCGACCAGGGATTCTGGCAAGGGTCTTGCCCAATCCTTGAAGATGGCTTGTCGTAGTCGCCAGGTATCGCCGTGTTCGAGGTGAGCAACCCAGCTTTGTAGGGACTGGCACAGGTCATCTTCAGAAAGTTGTCCGCTGAGATATGCCGCTTGGAGTTTCTGCAAGCGTTTCCGTCCCCGTTGCAGGTTGTGGTTGCGGACACGAATGCGATCAGGTAAGACGCGAAATCCCAAAAAACTGGCTCCATGATGGGTTTGAGACAGTTGACTTTTGATGGGATGAATGGTTAGGCGAAGTTGGATGAGATATGTTTCAATGGCTTCTCGGCATTCGGCTAAAAACACAGGGTCATCTGCAAACAGCGCGAAATCATCGACGTAGCGTAGATAGGCTTTCAGGTTGAGTTCTTCTTTGACAAAATGGTCGAATCCGTTGAGATAAACATTGGCAAAAAACTGACTGGTGAGATTGCCAATGGGCAGACCCTTAGGACGTTGGAGTGGCGTTAAGAGATCGTCCCCTGGAAAATAGTCAAGGTTCGCCTCCTGAAAGCTCGTACTATGATTGCCATGATTGTTGTTGCTATTATCAATAATAGTATCAATCAGCCACAGTGTATCGCGACATTTTACTTTTTGACGAATTTGAGATTTTAAGATTTCTAGGTCAATACTTGGAAAATATCGACGAATATCGCATTGCAAAACATAACGATTAGACCGCGCATAACCTACGAATTTTTGTAGAGCGCGGTGGCTGCCAAAGCCCACTCGATTGGCGTAAGATGTACTGATAAAGGTGCGTTGAAAGATTGGCACAATGACGTTGCATAAAGCGTGGTGAACAACGCGATCGCGGTAAGGTGCTGCTGAAATTAAACGACGTTTCGGCTCGAAAATCTCAAAGGTGCGATACTCTCCTGGCTGATAAGTTTTAGCTTGTAGCTCTTGCTGTAACTGTAAAAGGTTCGATTCTAAATGATAGTTAAAACTCAAAACTGAGTCACGAAATCGCTTACTTTTCTGAGCTTGCCGAGCCGCCGCCAGCAAGTTAGAAAAATCGGTAATGCTTGGATAGAGATTGCCATAACGTTTCATCGTTGTTCTCGCTGATTTTGCTGTTTAATCCAACCACCTAACTCATTACCAATTTCAACCAGCAGTTGCGTGACATAGGCGTAGCGTTTTTCGTCTATCAACCCAAAATCCACCAGTAATCGAGTTTGATAGCGCAAGACATCTAATTTACCATTGAGCGTCTTGAGCTGCGCGAATTTTTTGCTGGAATATTGGACAACAATTAAACCTTCCAGGAACTCGTACAAACCTGTAATCATTCGCTCTCCTAAGGTGAACTTATGACTGCGAGGCAACCGATTTAGAATTGGAATATACCACTTCACAAGGTCGTAGGTTTTTTGGATAATCGAGAGTTCGGACATTGTTTTTAATTTTCCCACGAAACCCCTTGATTATCTCAAAAAAAATTTGACTCGCCTAGCGGCGAGACCCCAAAGGGCAAAAGGGGAAAAGAACAAAGGGCTAGGAAAGAGTCCATCTCCAGAGGAGACGCTACGCGAGGGACGCCGCGCACGCAACCCGAAAGCCGAAGTTGAAGTTGGCATTGTCGGGCGTAACGTTGTAGCGGATGGCAGAGCGACAGTACCTCGGATAGAAGAACCAGGAGCCGCCACGCAGCACTTTACGAATTTCTGTACGGTTTTCATCAACCCAGGCACTGCCGTCGTCTGGCGCTCCCTTGTAATCGCTATGCCAATCATCCGCACACCACTCCCAAACGTTACCGTGCATATCATAAAGTCCAAAGCCATTGGCGGGAAAGTTTCCTACATCGGTGGTCTGCCCTCGATACTCTCCTTGGGGACCATCCCCATAAGTCCTACTGCCATCATAATTTGCCAAATCGCTGTTCAGGGTGTCGCCGAAGTAAAACGGGGTCGTCATCCCCGCACGACAGGCATATTCCCATTCCGCTTCGCTCGGCAGTCGATAGTCTCGCCCACTCTGTTGCGAGAGTCGCCGACAAAACTCCACCGCATCGTCCCACGATACCTGCTCTACTGGATGGTTTGCACCCTTGAACCTCGAAGAATCTGGCTTTAAGGCTCGTTCCACCTGGGGCAATGCCGCCACTACTCGCCACTGAGCCTGGGTCACCGGATATTTCCCTAGATAAAACGGCGAAACCTCCACCTCATGCTCGGGTTTTTCAGAACGACGACTCTCCGGTTCGTCGTCGGGCGATCCCATCATGAACTTACCCCCCGGCACGAAGACCATTTCCAGAACCGAGTTGTTGCCCAACACTTCAACAAACTGTTGCGCTGAGCCGCGACTGCGCTCAATCACCCAGTTATCTCCCGTCTCCCCCCGTCGAATCTGTGCCGTCTCGAACTCGAACGACTCAAGCGTCACCCCGTCCTGTTCCGGTTGCGCCTCCAATGGCTCAACAAACTCCACCGTCCCCGTCTCGAACTCAAACGGCTGTAACCCCTCAAGCAAAGACGCTTCTATCTCAACTCCACCCGGCACAAGTTCGGCGGGCAAGTGCAGCTCTGTCTCAAGGACGTGATAAGTCTTCTCGACATCCTCCGGGCGAATTTCCTGGGGTTGCGCTCTCACCTGGGTTATCAGGCGGGCATACTCAACTAAATCCTGGTATTGTTGCAGTTCTGGCTCCAGTTCCTGCACGATTTGGGCTAATCTTGCCAGTTCAGCGGGTTGAATAGCGGGCCACTGGCCAACCTCTGACACGGCGCCACTATGCTGGGCAAACTCTGCGGCAATTTCACGCACTGCCGCATCTCGATGGGGTTGGAGATAGACCATTGCCGCCCACTGTTGCGCCTGAAGTAAGGGTGCGGACAAGCCGTTGGTGCGGCTGAGATAGTGGTTATAGGTCATCAGACAGCGAGCAACGGCCTCAAGCCGGTCCCGCCCAAACTGCTCCTTGAGTTGCTCCAGTAAGCGCGATCGCACGGCACTAGACATCACATACAGCTCGAAGCCTGCGGGACGGCAAAGGTCTGACAGCAACAAATCCACCTCCGCCACCCAAGGCACGCCATCAGCACGCAGAAAGCGATTGCGAATGAAGTTGACCAGTTCTGGGGTCAGCACTAAGGGGAGTGCCACGTGCTGGGCCAGGAAGCGATAGGACGGCTGAAACTCTCGAACAAAGCGATCGATGGCGCGACTGGCCCGTTCTAATTCAGTGGATGCAGCCGTGGCAGACATGATAGTTAACCTCCCAACTGACGGCGTACGGTATCAATGGCCTCGCCCAATCCCTCGGTGGTCATGGGAAACATGGGGACGAGATGGCGTAGGATGGCGGCGGAGGTTTCCGACCAGCGTGAGGAGGGCATGGGGTTGAGCCAGGCCAGGGCGTTGGTGTACTGGCGGATTTGCTGCAAGACTTGCGCCGTGGCACGAACGCGGGATCTCTCACGATAGCCCCGGGCCGCCCCAGCATCGCTGACGATGAGGAGACTGGTACTGGAGTCGCAGCGACTGAGAATGTGGCGGAGAACTTTGGGACGGGTGAGATAGGGGTCTTCATAGACTGAGGCCGCCGGGACATTATGGAAATAGAAGACACTAACGCGATCGGGGTCAAGGGCGCTTTCGTAACGAGCAGTTTCGACTAAGTCCCGCGTGAAGTGATGGAAGGGCATCATCGACCCGTTGCGATCGACTAGCAGCAACAATCCGGCCTGGTTTTCCCGTTCGCGCCGATAGACGGGGGCGAGGAAAAACCCCTGTCGCGTTGCGGTGTCCACCGTCGCCGCCACATCCAACACCGTCGCTGGACCCGTCGGCATATCCCGCCGTAGGTAACGCCAGGAGTAGGACATCGATCGCCGAGTAATGGGATAGCCTGAGTCCAGGAATGTCAGATCGTCGGGGGGATCAAGGACGCTAGGCGGGGGCGCTTTCAGGGGATAGGGAGCCAATTCGGCGGGAGTGGTGTCCATCTGGGGTTGGCTAACGGGTTGTGATACCTCGGCCGGTGGGGTGGGTTGCGAGGGGGTATCGCTCATCGCTGGCGGGTCATCCTCAACGGGAAGCACGGGGGGACGCTGCGATCGCCCTTTGCGGACGGACTCCCACTCGGTTTGCAGATAGGCGCAATCAATAGCCGACTTACACCACAACAGTTCCAGCAGCTTCTGGAGATCGTCTTGGCCCTGGTTTCCCCAACCACCGTCGAGGGCGCGAAGGGCGACAAAATACTCCCCCATCCCCAGGCCGAACCGCTGGCGAACACGCCGGAACAACGCTTCGATGAGTTCGTGACGTTCGCTCTGGGTCATCCTGTTTCCTCGCCTGCAATTTCCTCGCCTGCAAACTCCTGTTGCCAGTCTTGTCGCAGTTTGAGCAACAGTTCCCGATAGGGCAAGGTTTCTAGGGTCAGTTGTTCGACGGGGAAGGGCTGCCCCCCGAAACAGGCCAACGCTTGCAGCCAATCGATAAATTCACTCGTCCCCGGTCGTTTGACTAATCCCTGTTCGCGCAACTGGAGAAACACGTCAATGGCGCGATCGATAAGTTGTGTGGATAGCTGTGTGGGCAGTTCTGTGGACAGTTGTGTGGGCAGTTCTGTGGAGGGAGACAAGGGGGTTTCACCGTCGGCCTGCGCGTCTGCGGGTTGGCGCTTCTTGTGAGCGGCGACGATCTCCTGCAAGCGATCTTGAGGGAATTTAACGTAGTAGTAGATACAACGTCGCAGAAAGGGGGCGGGTAGGTTGCCTTTTTCTTTATTGCTGGTGACGATGACAATCGGCCTATGGTTGGCTTTAATGGCTTGACGGCCAACTTGACCGGTTTCCTGAATCTCAAACTCCCAAGGATTATCTAAGACGGCGAGGAGATCGTTGGGGAAATCGAGTTCGGCTTTATCGATTTCGTCAATGAGAACCACGGCGGGGCGATCGGCTTTAAAGGCGTTGCCAATTGCCCCGAACCTAATGTAGTCGCCGGGATTTTGGGGGTTGCGCTTTTCGCCTTCTGGCAGTTTCTTGGTTTTGTCATAAATTTGCACATCGTGAAGCCGCAAAATAGCATCGTACTCGTAGAGTCCTTCTTTAGCCCTTGTTGTCGAGCGAATATCCCAGCGATAAAAGGGCAAACCGAGTTCGTAGGCCACGGCAACCGCCAGCCGCGTTTTACCACAGCCCGCCTCGCCTTCAAGGAGGAGTGGTCGCCGCAGATAAATGGCGAGGTTTACTGCTGTTTTTAGGTCGTCTGCCGCCACGTAAGGCTCTAATCGACTCGGTGAGTCGGGATGTGGGTTTTTCGGTCTGCGATCGGGATTCCCTTCAAAATGATAATCATACTGTTGTGGGGACATTATCCAGCCTCCATTGTTTGATATTCTTTCAAAATCAAGTCCACTACGTTAATTGGAACACCGTTTGTTCTTCGGTAAAAGCTACTGGCTAAATCATCAATAGCACGCAGGTTTTTTCTATACTTAGGCGGCGGAAAACGACACATCCAGTCCTTGATTTCTGCTTCAGTCCAGCAGGATAGAGGTAAATGTACGATGGATTCTTCGCGGCGAACGTTACAAGGATCGTAGCGGTCGTGTTTGGCGTAATAAGGTTGATTTAAAATTTCGGAATCGTTTGCTTGACAGATTATCAGTGCAAAAAGCTGAACTTTAACCAGTTGCTCTTTCTGACAATGCCTTTGGCAGCATTCAATTAAAGGTAGCCAGAAACAGTCTAAAAACCACTTTAAAACAGCATAAGGGTCTTGAAGTTCGTCCCAGTTATGAATTTTAAACACCCGAATACTCCCAATCTGTAAAGATTGACAGATTTTGGCGATCGCCTGTTCGGGTTTGACTGGCTCTGCTTCGCCTAAATAACCCAAAATTTTGGCTAGCAAAGCCTCTTGATTTTTAGGTTCGCCGGGAAGAAACTCAATAGGATAATCTATAATATCTTGACCTTGATTCGTGAGAGTATCTTCAATATGCTGAGTGAGAATATCTCCCCGGAGGCGATAGGCTTCGTTCAAAAATAATGCAGCTGCCCCTCCCGATGTTTCGACTTTATTCGAGACTCTTCCAAAATACTCTTTAGAGTGACAATAATCAATGGAAATAAGTCTCGTTTGAACTATCTTTTCAAAACTAAAACTCGTGGAATTACTTTTATTTATTGAAGGTTGAGACTCTATTTTTTGGATTTCTTCCTCAATTTTGTCATATCGATTATATAGGGCATTGAGAGCTTTTTCTTGTCGCTCATATTCGACGTTATCATTTATGGTAGAAAGTTGTTCCTCTGCGATCGCAATCTCTTTATCTATATCGCTTAAGCGTTGCTGTAATCCCCTAAGTTTCCGACTCATCCTTTCAAATTATTGATTTGCTGTTCAATCTCGTCGTGCCTTTTGTATAAAATGTCGAGCTGTCTTTCTTGTCGCTTTCGCTCAACATCGTTATTCGTTGCCGCAAGTTGTTCCTCTGCAATATCAATTTCCCCGCTGACATCCTTAAGCCGTGCCTGCAAACCTCTCAGTCTTCGATTAGATGGAGGAGTCGAGGAATCTCTTACATCAGACCCAGTCATTGTAGACTCCTGTGACTGCATCTCGCCAGACGGCTGATGCCAACCGGCAATTTCTGGAATACGAGACCAAACCGTTCGCAGTTGGCTTGTTGGTAGCATGAATGCCACCTTGGGGTCTGGTTGATTCTTTTTGGGGAGTTGAGCCTGAACAGCCATGCCGACCACGGCGTTAATGGTTTCGTCCCACACGGGGGCGCCACTAAACCCAAATTGGATGCTGTACCCCTGCGCTTTGATATCTTCAAGCAATACCCAGCCATTGCTTATCTGGTCTCGCAGGACTCCCGATGCCCAGCCTCCTGGAGACAAGCCTTTCGGGAATCCCAAAATGCGAAATGGATGGCCCCAGGCTCCCTCACCCACGGTTACTGGGGTTATGCGCTCTGGGGTGCGATCGAGTTTGAGAATCGCGATATCGGCAGGTCTTGATATTGAGGGTGAGTTAATGTCTACTTCGTGGGACAACCATTCCACCACTTGACCCGTCACCCGCTCTCCTTCAGCCGCCAGGGGGAACTCTAACTCGACAGGCTGCTCTGGAGCGTCCTGGGTGTCGGCTGCTAGGCTGAGGGCGGCTGCAACGACATGAGCGCAGGTGATGAGGTATCCTGGTGCGATCGCAAACCCCGCCCCAACGACGACTCCGTTACTGTGGAAAATTCGGGCGAGCGATCGCTTAAAGGTCTGAAACCCCTCCGACTGGGGGGTTAACGCTTCCATTTCAACGTCACCTCAAAATTTGCCTCGGCACCAATCTGAGTCACGGCGGCACTCAGTTGTCCTTGGATTTTAACACCAAACTTAACTTCAACTTCGTTGGCTGGAGTCGTTAGCCCGCTAAATTTTTTCTCGATCGCCGCCGCCATCGGTAAGATATCATCGATGGCGTCTTCAAATGTCTTCTTCGCTTTGACTACAACTCCTCCAGTCCCGGCGATCGGAGCCGTGACTTGCTCACCCGTCACCTCTTCGACTTCAATAAGAATGGTGCGATCGCCCTCAACTTGAAATTGAACTAACTGGGTCACGACTGCCTCTCCTGTTTGTTTATTTTCGGGTAAACTCGCCCATAGTATACCCTCAAATTACCGTTCTTCACTCAGTCAATTGGGGTGGTGTGGTTCCCTTCGTACAACCTAGGTGCATCTGCATCAACCTGGGTCGAAACCAGAAACCGGGTGTCTTGGAGACACTCGGTTTCTTTCATTGGAACCAGTTTTGCACATCCAAATCGAAAAAACCTTGATAATCGGATACATTGTTGGTCACTAAAATCAAATGATTGACTTTAGCCACAGCCGCAATTTGACTATCTGGGAAAGACGGTGTTTTTCCCATTCCCATCAATCTCGCTCTTTCAACACCGTGCCAAGTTGCTGCTTCCACATCATAAGGTAAAATAGGAATCGTCAAACGGACGATCTGAGTCAAATACCGTTCTAAAAATCTACGTTTCTGAGAATCCGGAAGACGAGAACATCCAAAACGCAGTTCATGCCACACAGTCGTTGAAGTCGCTACCTCTCCCTCATGTTCTTGAAGCTTTTTCATAACAACGGGATGGGGATGTTGACGAGTTGGCTCAGAGAGAATATTAGTATCTAGCAAAAATCGTAAACTCATAGAATAACGTCCCGACCAGGCAAGGAATCCCTTAATCCCTCAAACACCTCGGGTTCTATCCATACCTCCTCAGAATCAAGCTCTTGTCGGAAAGACTTAAGACGTTGCCAAAATCCTTCATGAGACTCAATGGATAAGCTAACTTCTTCACCATCTGGAATATCTAACTCCTCCAAGAGTTCAATAAACCTGCCTTTTTTAATTCCCTTGATTTGCATTGTCTATTTAGGTCTTGAGGTTTAATGGGTTGCATGAAATACCCAATTGTAGGGGCGCAAACTGTTCGCTCCTACAGTCAAAGGTTTACGGTTGGGGTGGCATTTCATAGCCAAAACAATTGGGATCGACATCCGTCAAATTGATATCCGCGAGGCCATACTCCGCCCAACGGCGATCGACCATGGCCGCCGTATCCTCATCGGACTCCAGGGGTTCCCCCCAATCATGATCCGTTTCCGGCGGCATCTTCGTCGTGGCATCAATGCCCATGCGTCCCCCCAAACCAATCTTCTCACTGGCAAAATCTAAACTATCAAAAGGGGTATTGGGCAGAATAAACACATCCCGAACTGGATCAACTTTCGAGGTAATGGCCCACACCACCTGGCGGGGGTCACGGATGTTGATGTCCTTATCCACCACAATCACAAACTTGGTATAGGTGAACTGAGGTAAAGCACTCCAAAACGCTAACGCTGCCCGTCGCGCCTGCCCTGGATAGGCTTTATCAATGGAGATAATCGCCGCCTTGTAACTCAAGGCCTCCATCGGTAGGAAAAAGTCCTTAATTTCTGAGACTTGTTGCCGCAAAATGGGGGTGTAAATGCGGTTGAGGGCGATCGCCATCATGGCCTCTTCCTTGGGGGGACGACCGCTAAAGGTGGTTAGATAAATGGGGTCTTTGCGATGGGTCATACAGTGGAACCGCACCAGGGGCGAATCTTCCACGCCACCGTAATAGCCCATGTGGTCGCCAAAGGGGCCATCGGGGAGTTCTTCACCGGGGGTAATCGTCCCCTCTAAAACAATCTCCGACTGGGCCGGAACTTCCAAATCCACGGTTTTACATTTGGCTAGAGAGACCCCAGAGTCCCCATATAGCCCCGCAAACAGCCATTCCGATAAATCCACCGGAATCGGAGTCGCCGCCGCCAGAATAATCAAGGGGTCAACCCCGAGGGCGATCGCCACCTCCAATTTCTTACCCCGTTCCGCCGCCTTGCGTAGATGACGCGCTCCTCCACGCACCGACAACCAATGCACCGTCATCGTGGTTGGGGACTGAAGTTGCAGACGATAGACCCCCACATTGGGCGTTCCCGTCTCACAATCCTTGGTAATCACCAGGCCCAGGGTAATAATTTTCCCCGCATCCCCAGGATAAGGACGAATCATGGGGATACTGTTGAGATCCAACTCGTCCCCTTCAATCACCACCTCTTGACAGGGAGGGAAGAAATTACGGCCCGGCTTGGCTTTGACCACATCAAACAGCAATTTACCAAAATCCACCGCTTGAGAAATCTTCTTGGGGGGTTTCGGCTGTTGCAACATTCCCAATTTTTGCCCCAACTCCTCTAATTCTTGGGGTTTCGACCTGTTCATGGCCCAACATACCCGTTGTTCCGTCCCCAGGAGGTTGATGGCTACGGGGAATTTCGCCCCTTTAACATTCTCAAACAGCAGGGCGGGGCCACCGGCTTGTAAGAGGCGATTGGAAATCTCGGCAATTTCTAAATCCGAGTCCACGAGGCTGCTAATGCGTCGTAATTGGCCTCGTTGTTCGAGTTGCTGGATGAATCCCCGTAAATCTCGTGCCATGGTCGATTGTTGCTCAGGCTGGTTATTCCCTCTATTTTAGGGGTCTGGGCAACAGCTCGCTAGGATTTCTCAGCCTGACTCCCTAATGGTGATGAGGGACTGGGGACTCTTGATGACCATAAGCCCCCGTTTCTGGGTGAAAGGGGAGCGTCTGTAACCGTACATTCAGCCCCAATTGCTGCAACATCTCCGCCAAGACGGGATCGGGGGATAACCGCAGATACTCCGCCGTCACTTCTAGGGGAACATGACGATTCCCCAGGTGATAGGCGGCCCGCAATAACAGCAGAGGATTCGTGGCGGTGACGCTGAGGACGGGTTCGGGTTTGGCGCGAATCTCGACCTGTTGCTGCTGCGTTTCGTCGAGGAGGCGATCGCCATCCTGGAGGACTGTACCACGGGGCAACCGCAGAAACACCACCTCCCCAGAGTCACAGGTAAAGCGATGACGGCTACGTTGACGGTCTTGAGCGGTTAAACTCAACTGTAAGATGGCGGTCTCATCGGCTGAGATCACTTGACTCGCATCGGGATGCCGTCGCTGGGTTAACACGATGGACATAACTCAGATACCTGGCTGGCTGGCTAACAGTTCAATGATGCTATTGATAAGCTGCTCAGGCTCGATGGGATGGATTAAACAGATATCCGCTCCCTGCTCTTGACAAGCGGCTAACTCCTCGGAGTTGAGCGGATCACTCATCAAGAGAATTTTCAGGGATTCGGTGTTGGGAAGTTGACGTAACAGCCGGATCAATTCACAGCCATCCATCCCTGGAAGTTGGCGATCAATCATCACCGCCACGGGTTTCAACATTTTAATCTGTTCTAGGGCCGTTGATCCGTCCAACATCCAAACCGTATGATAGCCTGCCGCCGTGAGTAGGTCACAGATGAGGATGGCTTCGTCTTCTTGATCAGCCACGAGAACCACATGGCCCTTACGAGGGGGAAGAGGAATCGGAGGGGGCGGTGTTGGTACAACGTCAACTCCTGTGGAACGATGACAGGGAAGGCGTACCGTAAATTTAGAGCCAACTCCCACTTCTGAGTCAACTTTAATCAGTCCGCCATGGAGTTCGACGAGTTGTTTGGTTAGGGCTAAACCCAGGCCCGTTCCGCCATATTGACGGGTGTAGGTGGACTCGAGTTGACGGAACATTTGAAACAGGAGCGATCGCTGATCTTCAGGAATGCCAATTCCCGTATCGGCCACTTCAAAGACCACTGTGGTCTCATCTTGCCAGTAAATGCGTAATAAGGCCTGGCCGCCGGTGGCGGTGAATTTGATGGCATTGCTGAGTAGGTTAAAGAGAATCTGTCGTAGGCGATCGCGATCGGCACAGAGACGGTCTTGATGTTCCCGTAACTGAAGATCGAGAGCTAAGTGAACCCCATTGACGGTGGCGCGATCGACCATCATGCAAAACATTTCTTGAGCTAATTGCGTGAGGGAAAATTCTGAAAAACTCAAGACCGTTTTACCAGATTCATTTTGGGATAAGTCCAGCAAGTCGTTGATGAGTTCGAGCAAATGCTCACCACTGTTATAGATACTTTGGATATAGTCCCGCTGTTTGGGGGTTAAATTACCAAAAGACCAGCGCAACAAGGTCGAGGACATTCCAATAACGCAGGTGAGAGGGGTGCGTAGTTCATGGCTGACGGTGGACAGAAAATCACTGCGAGTTTGGTTTGCCACTTGGGCCGTCACGAGGGCATCCCGTAAGTCTTGGGTGCGTTGTTCAACCCGCTGTTCGAGGGTTTCTTTTTGTTGCTGAACTTCGGCGTAGAGTTGCGCTTGATAGATAGCAACACTGAGATGATCGGCGATATGTTCGAGAAATTCCTGTTCTCGGGGTTGCCAAAGGCGGGGGCGATCGCATTGATGGGCCAGCAAGATTCCCCAGAGATGGCCCTGAACCCGAATCGGAACGCTCAAGTGGCTTTGGATACCTAACTCTTGTAGATAACGTTGACTCGTCTCGGGTAATTGGGAGTCAAACTCTTGAGCGTTCAACCTGAGCGTCTCTCCCCGTTCATAGCGATCGCGGAACTGATTAAGAAATTGCCAATGTTGGCTCTCTTGTCGGGATAGCACTGAGGTTAATCCCTCATGGCTTAGGGCTTCATAGGTCATACAATCTCGGCAACGGTTAGGGGGAGTCCCCGTCTGGCTGCCGAGATTGTAGTTGTCGAATTGATAGATACAGAGGCGATCGAGTTCTAAAAAACGACGGACGCGATCGACCGTATTGGAGATTAATACGGCTAGGGCGACACTCTCACAGGTTTGGGTTGTCACCTGTTTGAGGAGTTGTTCTTGCTGTCGATGGTGTTGCAGGGCATCTTCGACAGGCTGACAGCTCGTAGTTGCTTTGGTGGTTTGAGGGGAGGACATGGCAGGTCTTGAGGGACGGCGATCGCTGATAAACTGGGCCAAGTTGAGGGCCACTTGACTGTGATAGTCTGGCTGCTGTTGATACCCTTGCAGTCGTTTTAAGGCTCGATTGCGCTGAGGCGTTTTCAGAGGACAGTCTTCGAGAAACGTTTGCAGCTGATCACGCTCTAAGCTAAAACCAACGCTTAACGGGGTTTCATTCTGGGGATTGGCCCAGACAATGGCACAAAACTGGGGCGAGACACCGAGGGTAAATTGACCCACATGAGTCCGGGAATGAACCCGTACCGCACGTTCGGTTAAAATGATGGCCTCCTCATCATCATCTCGGGCCGTTTGTTCAACCCAAACTCGCAAGCTGTCAAAGGTTGCCAGTGGGAGTCTTTGCTGAGGTAGACGGGGATGGAAACTGTCCATAGTTTAGGGAAAGAACATCAAGCAGCAGCGTGAATATCTAAGCGATCGCTCGATTGTGCTCGATCATGGCCATCGTCATGGCCATGATTTTGGCCAAAATGATGATGTCGGGGAGACGATCGCCAGGACAATGAGAGCTTGCAATCCGTTCAAATCCTTGATCCCTCGGCTGCCATTCGATGGAGACTGGCTAGAGTGAGGAGATCTGCGATCGCTCTACTGTGATCCTAGTCTGAGTTTTGAGTGGCTCGTAAAACGATCGCCTAAACTTTGCAATTGTTGTAACCCATGCTGTAATGGCCTTACCCCCAGGGGTCAGAATCTAGTTGATAAGATTGAGTCTTCGTTAACCCGTCTGAGTCGGGTTTGCCGGTTAAAAGATGCTGCCAGAGATCCTCGGGAATCTCTCCGTCTATTGAGTAACAGTGAGCATCGAGGCTAAAGGTTTCGCTAAAGGCCTCAATGATAGCGGGAACCACGTCCGAGACCGTGAGATCCGGTAGCCACTGCTGTAGACTGCCCACAGGGCGATCGCTGATGCCACAGGGGACGATATCACGAAATCCTCGTAAATCGGGGCAAACATTGAGGGCGAAGCCATGACAGGTGATCCAACGACTCACCTGAATGCCGATCGCGGCCACTTTCTGCCCTTCGAGCCAAACTCCGGTCAGGCCAGGCACCCGTTCCCCTTGCAGCTTAAACTGGGCCAAGGCCAGAATGAGACTAGCTTCGAGTTGTCGTAAATACTGATGCAAATCCGGTTGATGTCGCTTCAGGTTGAGGATAGGATAGCCCACCAGTTGCCCCGGACAATGGTACGTGACTTCTCCTCCCCGTTCAATCCGATGGACTTCCCGCTCTGAGCATTCAGGGTTAAACTGTAAGAACTTCGCATCAGCTCCTCGTCCTAGCGTATAGACAGGGGGATGCTCCAACAACAATAAAACATCCTCTAGTTGAGGGCGATCGCGGCGGGCTTCAAATAACGACCGCTGAAGTTCCCATGCAATTTTATAAGGGATCAAGCCTTGGAACCCGAGAACATGAACTCGTTGCCGTGAAGTTATACTAAACATTATCAAAAAAAGCAAGGGGTTTTCAGCAAGAATCGTGGCTAAAATCGACAAATCCAATCACGAATTGTCAAGGATTGCAAAGGATTTTAAAGGGACGTTCAGCCTTCTGACGATTCGCAATACAATAAGGGAATAGAAAGTAACGGGACAGATTCACCCTCTCCAGATAACCCTCCAAGCAGAGTACTGACTCATGAAGGCGGCAATCCCCGCCCCGCTGGACTTTCAGCAACCACTTGGATGTTAGGTCACGGAGGGCGATCGCCCCTTACTTTTGAGACAATCGGTTATCGAGCGGGAACTTTACGACATGAAATTAGTTATCCAAGGCAAGAATTTCGAAATCACCGACGCGATTCGCGAATATGTCGATGAAAAGATCGAAAAAGCGGTGAGTCATTTTGAAACGTTGACCACTGAAGTTGATGTTCATTTGTCCGTCGCTCGTAATCCTCGCATTGCCGCCAATCAGTCCGCCGAGGTGACCATCTACGCCAATGGAACCGTCATTCGCGCTCAAGAAGGAAGCGAGTCGATGTATGCCAGCATTGACTTAGTGGCTGACAAGATTGCTCGCCAGTTGCGCAAGTACAAAGAAAAACGCAATCGCAAGTTGCACACTCAAGGCAAAACCACCGAAGTCTTGGCGGATGTCGTCTCCAACTCCGATGGCGTGACGGAGGACTTAATCGGCGATCGCGCCGTGGAACTTCCCCCCGAAGTAGTGCGCACCAAATACTTTGCCATGCCGCCGATGACTGCTGACGAAGCCTTGGAACAACTGCAACTGGTTGATCACGATTTCTATGTGTTCCGCAACCGCGACAGTGGAGAAATCAACGTCATCTACGAACGGAATCACGGAGGCTATGGTGTGATTCAACCCCGTAAATCTGGAGAAAACGGAGCCGTTCGCACGAACGAAATGTCAAAAGCCTCCTAGAGTGATCATCAGACCATCATTCAAGACCTGAATGATGATCCACGGCATTTCAGACCGTTAATCAGACTATTAAGGGTTCCTCAATCCCGGACCTGTTCTTGCCCTTCCTCTCCATGCACCCGAGAGGGAGGGGTCAGCGGGGCGACTCCCAATCAAGACCCCAATCCTCTGGACTTGCAAAAGTCAAAGTAGCGATTACAGCTGATAGGGACTCGTTTGAGTCACATCGCGGCTGCTGCGTTTCGCCTTCGACTGAGACTTGGCCTTAGACGCACTGCGGCGAAGGGCCTCTAGGCGAGTTTCGTACTGTTTGCGAAGTCGTTTCTTGGGCGTTTGCTCAATCAAAGTTTTCAAAGCACTGCCCAAACTCTTATAAGCATTGGGGAGAGTATAGCCAAAACGACTGGCCAGGGCGATCGCCTTCTCATCAGCCTCCAACAACTCTTGTAGCGCCTTCTCGCTGTTATTCTTCTGATACAGACGATAGCCGGACACACCACAAAGTCCTAAGGCCAACAGAAGAAGTATCCCATCCTGAACCCAGAGTTCGCCCACAGCACCGCCTAAGCCGATCGCCAACGCTGCCATCTCCCAGCCTTCACGGGGAATCGTATCATTTTGGATGCGAGCCACCTCATGCCAAAACAGCAAATTGCGCTGATCGAGGGCCAAATTTTCCCACTTCACCAAATCGATAGCAATTTCGACCTCATCCCGGCTCAACTCCTCACAACGAAGCAAGGGAGGGTCAATTTCCGTAGTTTTCTCAACCGTCACCCAACTTTGCAGTTCCGGGGGTAACAGTCCTCGAAGACGACGCAATTCATTAATTTCAGCTTTCGCAGCCGAGGTTACATAGGAGGTCATAATGTCAGAAATATGGCAGTAGTCGGCAGGGTTAACAGACTGGTGAACTACCCGACGCTGGCCCTATCGGGTACAGCGCGGGCTTCCAGTTTTATCGGGAATCGCCTCGGAAAGCATCGAACGAATTCGACCTCTCTTTGGTTTTACATTCCCTCCACTGGCAGAAGCCCCGGTTCCCGAGGCCAAAATCCGCAAGCCTTCATTTTTTAGGTTGATTGCCGCATTGATATCTCGGTCATGAATCTTCCCACATTGTGGGCATTCAAACGACCGCACGTCGAGTCCCATTTTAGGTAACGGCAACAACGTCTCAGAACAGAGGTGGGT
>LJZT01000120.1 GCA_001314905.1 Phormidium sp. OSCR | reverse complement strand
GTTGGCTCCACAAGTCTACCACATATTTTTAGTCAAAATTCATCTCACCGCTAAGCCTTCGGCTCTAACGGGAGTCTTCTTTTGACATTTAAGATAAAAACTACTCCTGGAAAGGAAGCCCCAACGCAGGACTCGTGTTGACGATTTTGGCCGGACTCGGTGCCGTGGCTATCTTGTTTGTGGGCTTTAGCGGCTAACCTCCTCCTTAGCCGGTTCAGTCCAGACAATTGGCCGTCGCTGCGGATCAAGACGCTGGGTTTCTTCCTCAATCAGAGTTCGCACCTGAGTCGGATCAAAGTAGCGGCTGAACTGTCCCTGTAACCCCTGGACCTGCGATCGCGTCGTTTCTACGTCTTCGTGGAGTTGTTCGAGTTGGTCTTGGCTCCTAGTGTAACTCGGGACTAGCTGGCTTAGGGCGGCGATCGCCCCTAGGGAAACCGTTAGATCCACTGTCAGCTTTAACCCCGTTTCCACGACAGATATCCAGGAACGGCTGTTTGATCGCCGTCGCAGTTGAGGCTCACGGCGGCGACGAGGACGACGACGAGGTGACGCTCGAACCTCAGTAGGATACGGAGCGCGAGACAGGCGTTCAGGGGCGTTCATGATTCAGTCTGAAGATAAGCTCACATCGATTGACCTGCTGTGAATACAGCATCAGCGGGGGGAATTGTTCAAATTGAACCGAAACAGAGCCATTTTGGCAAGCCGACTGACACACCCCATCTCCTACTCCCGAGATCCTCCTCTAGTTTAACCAAACTTAGACCCACAGAACTCCCAGTTGGGAAACTCTTTCCCTCTAGGGAGAACTGAGTCGCCGCAATTGGCCAAAGCAATGGGAGTCCCGCACCTGGCGAAACTCCCAAACAAAACAGACCAACAAGAAGCTGTTGGATAACCGCTTTATTTATAAAGTTCCGTAGACAGGCGGAACGCTAGGATACCCGGAATAATGGCGACAACTAACGCAGCTAAGACTTGAACATCAGACATAAGACCTGAAAACTCCTGTATATTTAGTTCAATCGTTCACTACTGTCGATCAAAGTTAACGATTTTGAGCAAAAGTGTAATAATTTTTCATAAAAGAACACGAGAATTTGCCCGAAATTTGCGGCAATGAGGGTCCCAGAACCGACGCCGCTCAGCCTGAGGGCGTCAGTTCCTCTCAGAGTGCAACCAACAGTGAAACAAACTTCGCTATTCTTCGAGCCAAGGTTTCAGCGCCGGCGTCCAACTGACCAGTTCCCCTTCAGAGAACCATAACTCAATCTCCCGATTCGCCGTTTCCACCGCATCAGAGCCATGAATCAGATTGCGTCCGATATTTAAGCCGAAATCGCCACGAATGGTCCCTGGAGACGCCGTCAGCGGGTTGGTTGCGCCAATAATGGTACGAGCGCCGGCGACAACACCGTCTCCTTCCCAAACCATGGCGACGACAGGAGAGGAGGTAATAAAGTCCACCAATCCTTTGAAAAACGGCTTATCCCGGTGAACATCGTAATGTTGTTCTGCCAATTCCTTGCTGACGGACATCAGCTTTAGGCCAACGAGGGTGAAGCCCTTGGCTTCAAAGCGGCGAATCACCTCACCCACAAGTCCCCGTTGTACACCGTCGGGCTTAATCATCAAAAATGTTCGTTCCAAGATAACCTCCTCAAAATTGCATCAATTTACACAAACTTTAGACTATCGCAACCTGCCCCGTTTGCGGCCGCTTGGCCCCAGAACCCCCCTTAGCGTTGCAAGCGGTTTAGAGTGGCTTCCATCACATCGGGGGTTTGTCCAGATACCGCATAGACCAAGGCTTCTCGATAAATGCGTTGGGCCGGATGTTGGCCACTGTTGGCCGCGCCCCCTGAGGCGGCGATCGCCCCGTAGCTACAGCGGCCCGCTAAGTCAATGGCCCAGGCTCGCAGCTTGAGGCGATCGCCATAGGATCGCCTTCCCTCCTCTTCACTCTCAAAAAAGGCCTGACGACAGGCCCCCAATTCAGCATCGAGATGGTTCCAAGTTTGCTGTAAAAAGGGAAGTTGTTTCTTTTGTGCGGCTTGCTGCAACACATCCAACCCGGCCCGAGCGCAACCGAGAGCAAAAAAGCCATGATGCAGCACATTAGCTTGACTGTTTTGCTGCATCCAATGGGGCGGTTTGAGACATAACACCTGCTCCTCAGGCAAGAACCAGCCCTTCACCTGAGCCGTGACGGTGTTGGTGGAGGTCAACGCCGCCATCTCCAGCGGCGCACTAATCTGAAGTTCTCCCCCTTGCTCATTCTCACAACTGCGGAAGGGCATCATACCAAAGACCGAGGTTCCATCGGGCAACATCGCCCCCAAAATAAAACTCTCAAACAGGGTTGCACCAGTAATCCAAGGAATAAAGCCATCGAGTTGGTAGCCTCGGGGAACCAGTCGCGCCTGCATCGGTGGTGTTCCCGGACGACGCAGGTGAGAAAAGCCGACCCCGACCCGTCGTTTCCCCGTAGCTAAATGGGGTAAATAGTCCTCTCGCAAGCCAGAATTGGGACTGCGGCTGATTAGGGCGGCGGCACTTTGATGCTGGGTTTGTAGGAAGGCCAAGGCCCCGGAATGGCGGGAAATGGTTTCTTGGAAGCGACGAAAGAGAACTTGGTTGTCGGCTCGTAAGGTGAGCAGCTCGCGATCGCCTAAACCCCGAAAAGCTGTTTCGAGGGCTTGAGTATCTTGATCAATGCGATTCGCCTGGGGGGAGACATATTCATCCAAATAGGCTTTGGCCAGATCCAGGGGAGAAGAGGTGACGGTCATACAGCAGTCGAGAATGGCTTATTGAGGACTAACGGGAATTACGCCAATGACGATAGGGCCGTCCGGAGAATCCCTAGGGCGCGGTCAACCTCCGCCTCTGAGACAATCAGGGGAGGCACGAATCGCACCACTTTGGGACCAGCGGGAACCAGTAGCAGTCCTTGTTCCATCACCGCCTTCACCACAGCAATTGAGGTTAACTCAATCTCTGCTTTGAGTTCGAGGCCATTGATTAACCCCCAACCGCGAACTTCAGCGATCAGCCCCGGGAACTCAGCGGCGATCGCCTGTAATCCTTGGCGTAACTGTTGCCCGCGATCGCACACATTGGCCAAAAATCCCGGTTCCTCCAACATCTGACAGACCGATAGAGCCACACCACAGGCGAAGGGATTACCGCCAAAGGTACTGGCGTGATCCCCCGGTTCAAAAACATCACAACTCGACTTGCACAGCAGCGCACCAATGGGAATCCCGCCGCCGAGTCCCTTGGCACTGGTGAAGATATCCGGTTCAATATCTAAGTTCTCATACCCCCAGATCTGTCCGGTTCGCCCCGCACCGACTTGCACCTCATCGAGAATCAGCAAGATATCCTTCTCATCACAGAGTTGGCGCACCCGTTGGAAAAAGTCCTTGTCCCCAGGGCGAACTCCCCCTTCTCCCTGAAGGGCTTCTAGCATAATCGCCGCCACTTGGGGCGTTTCGGCATCTAATTCGGCAAGGGTGGCCTCTAGGGCTTCAATGTCGTTATAGGGGCTGTAGACAAAGCCAGGAACCAGGGGATTAAAGTTTTTTTGATATTTGGGCTGTCCGGTGGCGGTAATGGTGGCCAGAGTGCGGCCATGGAAGCTGGCGTGAGCCGTGATAATGATGGGATTTTCAAGGCCTCGGACGGTGTGGGCATATTTGCGGGCCAGTTTGATGGCTCCTTCGTTGGCTTCGGCCCCGGAGTTACAGAAGAAGGCGCGATCGGCACAAGAATGCTTGACCAGCCATTCGGCTAACGCCCCTTGGGGGGGAATGTAATATAAATTCGAGACATGGTGCAGGGTCTTGATCTGCTCGGTTACGGCTTCGATGAGCTTGGGGTGAGCGTGACCGAGGGTACAGGTGGCAATTCCGGCTACAAAGTCTAAATACTCCTTCTCCTGGGCATCCCAGACCCGACAGCCCTCGCCATGGGTGAGAGCGATGGGAAACCGTCCATAGGTTTTCATCACATACTGGTCAAAGCTGGTGGTGTCGTAGGAGAGGGTAGCGGCTTGATCGAGGGTCGTGTCTGGACTCACAGATTTGGCTCCTGTTGAGGATAGTCGAGTTGAAGGGTCTGTTGGCAGGCGATCGCCGGCATCGCCGGCCATGATACCGCCCTTGAGAATACTCTCGATTTTAGATCGCTCTTTGGGAAGATGCGACCTCTGACCATGGCGATGACATGACAATTGCGGCTGTTGCTGTCTGGCACTCTCGTCTAGGAGCCTAGCCCCACTGTTAACTGCCAAAACTTGAGAACACCCGTATCTCCGGCCGCGCGATCGCACACCTTCAACCCCCAGTTTCCCTCGGCAGAGCTACGAAACAAACGCTTCAGTTGAGGGGTATTGTTGAAATCATAACTCTGGCGGAACTGTCCTTGGCCCCGCGTTCCTCGCCCCTGAAGCATGACGGATTCTCCTGTGGGCGCGACAAGCATCACCTCTATATCCCCCCAGTCGGGATGGTCGAGTTCTAGGAGAATCTCAAGTTCGAGAACTGTTAAATTGTCGCGAACTCGGATCGGACTGGTGATTCCGTTGGCGTCGCCATCGGGAATTGCCATCTGGCGCTCATTACGACCGCGAACTCGTCGCGTCACGGATAAGGGCGCTTGGGACTTTTGTTTAGCGGCTAAAACCGCTTGGTAGGCGTTGACTTTGCCATAGCCAAACCACTTAGAATGACCATCACCGTCATACTGACCAAAGCGAGTGCCTAGTTGGGGATCACTCTCCGGGTCAACAATTTTATCGGCGGTTTTCTCTAAAATCTCTTTCACCTCAACAGCACTGAGATTGGGATTGACTGATAACACCAAGGCCGCCACTCCAGCCACCAGGGGACAGGCGCTAGATGTGCCACCAAAGCTATGGGTGTAGTCACTGGGACTGTAGCCTGGATCGCCGCTGCGATCGCTCGTGAAAATCCCTTTCCCCGGCAAGGATTTACGAATCTCCGGGGCGGTATTCACATAGCCGCTTTCCTGAAGCCAAATTCCTGGAGGGGCATTGTTACTCGGGGCGCAAACGGAAATTTCTTGTCCCCAGTTACTATAAGCCGCTTTCTGATTGAGGCTTGTACAGGCCGACACGGCAATCACATCGGCATGGACGGCAAAGCCACTGAGCCATTTGGTGGTGCCTGAGAGAAGGTTTTTCGTCCAACCCTGTTCGTTGATCTCTCCTTGGGTGGGACGATTGGCGTTGCCAGCTGCAAACACAATCACACAGCCTTTGCCATGACGGCCGAGCCGCGCGGCCCGCGTCACGGCGGCCCGTTGTCGCAAGGATAGACGAAAATAGACGGCACTGGCCCCCCAACTACAGGAGATGACCGAGGCGCCTCGTTGGCTGGCCCAATCGAACAACTCTTCAATGGAACGGTCGTCTAAATAGCCCGAGGTGGCTAGGGGCATCAGGGCGCAACCTGGGGCAATGCCGACGATTCCCTCGCCGGTTTCTTCGGCTAGGCAAACACCGGCACAGGCGGTGCCGTGGTTGTCACTGTCTCGTTCGGGCAGGGGTAAGCTGTCCTTGTTGCGGAAGTCGCGGGGGGCGACGATTTTACCGATACCTTGAAAGTCGGGGTGGTTTAAGTCAATGGCATCATCGGCAATGGCCACGACAACACTGCGATCGCCTCGGCTGATGTCCCAAGCCTGTTCGGCGGCAATATGGGAGTCGGGGGCTAAGTCTGGCCCTCCCTGGTGGTTGAGATACCACTGTTGGGGATAGTAGCGATCGCTCGGTCGATAACTCGGGGCGCTATGGGTGACAATGTTCGGTTCGGCGGCCAGAATGTCCTCACGCTCGATGAGTCGGTTGGCAATTTTGATGGGATTTTCGATCGCCTCTCGGGTGACTCGGTAGATGAAGGCATTGTCTAGGCCCACGAGGGGGGTTTCATCGCCTAAGCCTAACGAGGCCGTTAAGGCTTGTCGCGCCTCGGGGCTGACGGACTCGGCAAACTGGACCGTGAGATCGTCGGCTAGATAGACTAGGGTGCCTGGATTATCGACGAGGGAATAGACATGGCTGACAAAGGCAACATCGCGGCGATCGCGAGTCCGATCCATGGCTGCGGTTAACTCAGCTGCCTCGGCCACCTCGAACTCTAGTAGCACGGCCTCGGTTTGTGACCCCACGGGGATTTGAGTCAAACACTCGGCCGCCACCTGTTGCGCTAAGGTTGAAATCACTTCGGGCGCTTGTGGACGAGCCGTAAAACGACGTTCAGTCTTCTTGAGGGCAAGGGTTTCGCCTCCCCGTTGTAGTGTTAAGTCATCGGCCACGTTCGACACCTCCGGCTCATGTTAGCTTCGCCAAAATTCACCTCTATCTTAGAACGAGCAGAGCATTTCCGGATTGATCCCCTAATATGGTGAAATGTTAAGATGCCTCTGCACCCTTAGCATTTTTTCCTCAATTGAGATTCAACTTGAGATTCAACTAGAGATTCAACTAAGTTTCTCTGAGTTTTCCACAATACTTGCCACAACAAGTAAGACAATCGTAAACGCTAAAACTTTCTTCAAATAAAAACCTTGCGGAATTGAAGCGTTGATTTTCAACTGTCAACGTTTACACTCCCAGGCTGCTCTCGTTCAAACTCGCTATTCTAACTGGTAACTCTGTCCATGCTCCTTCACTCTAAGCCCCGTTTTTGGTATCTCTCCTCTGCTGTAACACTGTTGGCGATCGCCGCCTCAACGGTGACCCCAACCCGAGTCATGGCCCAAACTGAGACGAACCCACAAACGGCGATTCGGGTTCCCATGGAAGACAGTATTCTCAGTCTACCGGGCATTGAATCGCTGATTGATGAAGCCACCACGGCTGTCTCGGAGCAAGACTACAGCCTGGCGATTCGCAAGCTACAAGAGGCCCGAGAGGTTAGTAATCAACTCTCGAACTTTTATCAGCAGCTTTCGACGAATTTTTCAGGGATTGACAACCGCATTTTCCAACGACAACGCAATCAAGCCCTCGAAGCTGCACAACTGCGGGATACAGCCACCTATCAACTGGCTCGACTTCATCGCGCTCAGAACAACCCGGAACTGGCGGTTCCTCTGTTGGTTCAGGTGGTGCGATCGCAAAATCCTACTCGTCCCCTGGGGAATCAAGCCTATCGTCAACTCTATGAACTCGGCTTTGTTAGCTCGGATTTTGCCCTCGAACAACCGTCGTCTGAAGCCGAAGCGATGGAAACGGTTGAGGATGAGGAGGCTAATACGAGCAATGAACTCACTGAAGCTCGCGAAGATCTCGAAGCCGCCACAGAGGTTCTCGATGAGCAAGAAGCCCAGGGTGAAGCCCCGGCGGTTCTGGCTGAGGATTCTCTGTTGACCTTTGCCGGCATTGATCAGTTAATGGATGATGCGAGTGCGGCGGTGTCGAATGAAGACTATGAGGGTGCAGCGGCGACGTTGCAAGAGGCCCGAGAGTTGGGAAATCAGGTCTCGAATCTCTATCAAGATCTCGCTTCGGCGTTCTCAGGCTTGGATGGACCCATTTTTGAGGAACAACGCAATTTGGCTCTCAGCGCCGCTCAACGACGGGATGAAGCCACCTATCAGTTGGCGCTCCTCCATCGCTCTCAGGATAATCCTGAGTTGGCCATTCCGTTGCTGGTGCAAATTGTTGAATCTCAAAACCCAACTCGCGATTTGGGACAAAATGCCTATCGTCAACTCTATGAATTGGGGTTTGTCAGTGATGCCTATCCCCGAAGTCGCAATTAAGAGGTTGCCAGTCGGGTTGCGAGTCTAAACAGCCTGGGAAAACGGGGGGTTTGGTCTGGGAGTTTGAGGTTATTTGTAGCCATGAATAATTTGCAAACTCCCTCCGGCATGGAGTTGCCGATCGCAACGCTGAAAGCCCACAGCCGAGAGTAATCCCGGTAGATCAGTCTCAATAAATGTCCAAGCAGTTTCGGTTTCAAATACCCAGAAAAAGGGCGCTAGTCCTAGCCAAAATAGGGGGTTTGTTGGCCGATGAAAGTCGGCGATCGCAAAAATCCCTCCAGGTTTAAGAACTCGGAAAACCTGCCAGACAATTCGATTGAGGGTTTCCGGGGTCATTTCATGCAAGGCGGCACTGGTATGCACGAGATCAAAGTGATTATCCTCAACGGGGATCTCTTGGGCGAAGGCTTCGATATACTCAGCCTGGGGGACGTTCTGTTTCGCTCGTTCTATCGAGCGTGGTGAGGCATCTAAGCCAATGACTTGGTTTGAGCGTTCTACTAAATATCGGGTGGTTTGTCCACTGCCACAACAGAGATCTAAAATTCTACTGTCGGGCTGGATGTCCAACTTGTTTAGGGCTAAAGTCCGGAAGCGATCTTCTCCACCAACGCTCAGGGCGGCGGTTCGAGAGATACTATCATAAAGCCATTGATGACGGTAACTGAGGTCACGTAGAAATGTTGCCATGTGATTTAAATCTCTTTTGAGAAATGTCTTTTGATGAATGTCTGTTCAAACCTGTCTTTTAGCATCGGTTGAAGGTCTATTGTTTGGGGTTTACTTTAGGGTTTTTCTGGGTTTAAAAATTTTTTGGATGGATTAAAAAGTTAAAACAATATCAACCCAACGCTCAAAAAGTGACATCATGAATATTTCTCAACGAGATTTTTCAATGGGGGTTCAATGGGGATCTGTGTTTTTAGTCGTATTCTTACTCCTGGGATATGATACGTTAATTAGTCTCTTGCTCGCTAGCGCCGGGGGCGTGGCCACTGGAACGATAACCTCCGCCTGGGGCGATCGCCGTCTCCCGGAGAAGCCCCCACCTCAGTTTCCCACAGATGCCTTCCGTCGCTTTGGCACGCAAGAACCTCCCCACCACCTCAAAGAGTTAGCCCAACGTCAGGCTCGCTACCATCACCAGCGACAAGTGATCCACCGGGGTCATCCGTCACCCCTGTGGGAGGTATTTTTAGCCCGGTTGGGGGTGATTCAACGGTGGGAGTGGGGATCTCAGGGGAAGTCTCAGGAGGCTGATGACTCTGATGAGGGGGAGGCTGACAATAACTGACAGACATCTTCATCTGAAGTGGGGGTAAAGTCCTCATACCAAAGTCCAAGATAACGAAAGGGATGGGGAGTTGCCACACAGATGACTTCATCGACGTGACGAGGAAGATCCTCGCCAATCGAGGGAGCTGCTAAAGGAACCGCGACGATTAAGGCTCGGGGCGCTTGAGCGCGTATACTGGCGATCGCCGCCAACATCGTCGCCCCAGTGGCCACGCCGTCATCGACTAAAATTACCGTGCGATCGCCAACAGCCAACGGTGGACGATCGCCGCGATACCGCTGTTCTCGACGCCGCAACTCCCGGCGTTCTCGGTCCACCACCTCGGCGAAGGCGTCAGGAGAAATCTGACAGCGTTCTAGGACAGAACGATTGTGGCTAATTTCATCCCCTGAGGCAATAGCTCCCATGGCTAACTCAGGATTACCCGGAACCCCCAGTTTACGCACTAAACAAACATCTAGGGGAGCATCGAGAGCCTCGGCGATGACCGCCGCTACGGGGACACCCCCCCGAGGAAGTCCTAATATGATCACATCTTGGCGTTGACGATAAGCCGTTAACTGTTTTGCCAATTTCTGTCCAGCTTCGGTGCGATCGCGAAAAATCGGAGTCGTCATCGGTGTCTCCTCGGTAAGTGCAACGTGGAGAGCCCCAATCTCGGGGCCAATGTGGGCGGTTCAGAGATGTCAGAAGGATGTCAGAAGGATGTCAGAGGGACGATATATTGTCCTCAAAGGCTGATAATTCTGAGTTTCCCACATTTAAAGGATAGCGAAACGGTACAGTAGTCCTAGCCCAATTCACGTCCGTTCCTGGACCTTGTCCCCTGTCCTGAGAGTTTGCAACCGGAGCTTAGGAACCTTGACCCACTCTTCCCCCACTCATGGCCTCCTTGATGCCGCCAAACATGGCGATCTCGAAAACGTTGAGCGTTGTTTGAGTCAGAACGCTGATCCCAATATCGGCGATCGCCATGGAACCACCCCCCTGATGTTTGCCGCCGCTCAGGGTGCCGTCAGGCTGATACAAGTCCTCATTGAGGCGGGGGCCGAGGTAGATCGACAACGGCAAACCTTTGGCGTCTCAGCCTTAATGCTCGCCGCCGCCAATCACCAACGAGAAGCGGTGATGGCTCTACTGGCAGCCAAGGCCGATGTCAATCTCTGTAATGAAGATGGCAGCACCGCTTTGATGGCCGCCGTACTCAAAGGTGATACTGCCATAACTCATCTCCTCCTCGACGCAGGAGCGGCCGTTAATTGTCGGGATCAGCAGGGAGATACTCCCCTCCATTTAGCGGTACAGCAAAATTATCCGCCTCTCGTTGAAACCTTACTCAAGGTTGGAGCTGATGCGAATACTCTCAGCCCCGAGGGTACACCTCTGGTGGCTCAAGCCGCTGAACAGGGGTATGAGGCGATTGTTCAATTGCTGCTTGAGGCAGGCGCGAATGTGGATGCCTCCGGGGGGGATGGGGTGACAGCCTTGACTCTGGCCACGGAAGCGGGCCACCGCTCAATTGTGCAACGGTTGCTGCAAGCTCGCGCCAATCCTAATGCCAGCAACCCCGATGGGAGTACGCCGCTGATGGTGGCAGCGGCCACCAATGATTGTGCGATCGCCCAACTGCTCTTAGATGCCGGTGCCAATCCTGAGGCGGAGGATGCCGAAGGGGAAACAGCTCTCAATTGGGCGGTGGTGGAGGGACAAATCGAGATGGTGGATCTGCTGTTACAACGGGGGGCGATCGCCAACCGCGTTAACCGCCTCGGGGATACTCCCCTGTTTGTGGCCGTCTTGCAACAGCAACCGGCTCTGGCACAACGACTCCTGGCGGCGGGAGCGGATGTGAATGGAGGTCCCCCGAATGACTCGCCCCTTTTGGTGGCCACGGCACAGCAAAACCTAGAGATGGTGCGTCTGCTTCTTGATGGGGGGGGCGATCGCTTCACTGGCGATCGTCAGGGGCAAACCCCTCTACATCTGGCAGCCCGTTACAATAATAACGACCTCCTGGAGTTGCTCTTGCAGGGCTCGTCGGACTGTGATCCCCGCGATAAAACGGGCTCGACTCCCCTGATGTGGGCGGCCCATTTTGGCCATCTGGCAGCGATGCGATCGCTCCTAGCCGCCGGGGCCGATCCCAGCCTCAAAAACAATGGTGGCCATACCGCTCTCTCCATTGCCGAGTACAATCACAATCAGGACGCTGTCCAACTCCTACAACATCCCCCCATCTGATCCCCTATTCACTATTCACTATTCACTATTCACTATTCACTATTCACTATTCCCTGTTCCCTGTTCCCTATTCCCAGTTATGACCAAGCGATTGATTTCGCTATCGTTTCCGAACATCATTGTCATCACCACGGTTGTGGTTAGCCTATTTATTCTCTGGCAACTACAAAGCTTGGTGCTGATTCTAATGATTTCGGTGGTGTTAGCCGCCTCCATTGCCCCAGTGGTGGATATGAGTGAGCGTATGCTACGACTACCACGCTGGTTAGCGACAATTTTTACTTATGTCAGTTTGATTTCTGTTTTAACGGGTGTAGTCCTGATTATTGGCCCGTCCGTGTTTGAGCAAATTGAGCGGTTAGTCCGACAATTGCCGAAACTCTCAGAGGATGTTCTGTCGGCTTTGGAAATGACGGTGATGCGTTTGACCGACGCGCGGCCGGAATTGGTGTTGGAATTGTTTGATACTCAATCGATTACTCGCTGGCTAATTGGCTCGTCTCAGCAACTGGTGTTACGCTCCTACAGCATTACCAGGGGGATTCTTGGGGCGGCGTTTAGTTTGATTCTCTCTTTGTTTATTTCGGGTTATATGGTGGCCGATAGTCGCAAGTTGATTCACAGTATTGTGCAACTGTTTCCTCAACCCTGGGAAGATCGACTGGCGGACCAATCGAAGGTGGTCGGGCAACGGATGGGGGGCTATATTCGTGGCCGGGTGTTGGTCTCGATTATTTTGGCCGTCGCCACCTCAACGGTGTTGACGATTTTGGGCCTGAGAGATTTTGCGTTGGGGTTGGGGGCGATCGCCGGCGTCACGAACTTAATTCCCTTTGTTGGCCCGATTTTGGGGGCGATTCCGGCCTTAATTGTGGCGATCGCTCAAGGAGGATGGATCGTGTTATGGGTATTACTGCTATTTGTGATTATCCAAAACTTAGAAACCTATGTTCTCGATCCCTTGCTGGTGGGGAACTCTGTTGGAGTTCATCCCCTATTTCAACTTCTCTGCGTCCTCGGTGGGGCGCAAGTTCTGGGGATTATTGGGGCCTTGATTGTTCCCCCCTGGTTTGCTGGGGCCTCGGCCTTGGTGGAAAATCTCTATCTGCGTCCGAAACGCATTGCTGAGGCTCAAAGTCAAAGTGCGGCGATCGCCGTCTCGGCTTCCCCCGTCCCCAGTCAACGGTCTTAAGACGAATTTTTCGATAAGCTTGCTAGACAGACGACACTGGGACAGGCGACACTGGGACAGGACGCGCCACTTGCGGTTCGCCCCTACAGACATCTATGGCACGATTTCTGAAAACTGGTATTATAGCAATCGAAGATTGCCTGATTGACACTCAGCAAGGATACTCTGAGTTGGAAGAAAATCTCGTACCTCTTGCCTGTTCCCAGTTCCCAGTTCCGGTGTTCCCTCTTGCCTTTTGCCTTCCCCTCCTGGGAGGGGCAGGGGTGGGTTATGCCTCTTGCCTTTTGCCTTCTTGTCCCCTATCAGACATTGACACTCCCGCCGTTAAATCAAAGATTATAACGGGGGATTCTTGCTTCATGACTGTTTGTCTAGCCCCAGAGCATTTTTGCCCCGAAACCCCGTCCA
>LJZT01000118.1 GCA_001314905.1 Phormidium sp. OSCR | reverse complement strand
ATTCGCGAGGATTGGGAATCCCCCACTTCAAAGACATCAAGCGTAGCGAGATGGCTTAAGTGGGGGAGGATGTCAACAATTTCACTGCTGAGGAGACAATCGGGGATAAGTCCCAACGACTGAAGCGCCTGTTCAAAGCCGAGGCGCAATCCCCCAATTCCCGCAAATAAATCTATGAATTTAACAGTTTTCATTTTCTAAAAAGTTTAGAATAAAGTGGTGTAATCTATTAAGTTCTGAGTTCGAAAATGCTAAAAGTAGGTGGCTATACCCATCAATCGTAGTCAGCGCAGCCTGGCGTTTAAAATTTCCAACCCCATCAATGATATAAACGATTTTATGACCCAAGTCATCAATGTTCTCAAATCTTGATTTAGCTTGACCCGCTTTACGCTCAATGGTGCTGTTTGTGGTTTCCTGAAAGCTAATTTCAATTGCGATATATTTTTCGGCTTTACTCACGACAATATCAAAATTTGTATCTCTTTTGCCAGTTTGCTGATGGCTTACCCCAGGAATTGTCGAGTTAAGTTTGTCGTCAATATTGTGTTGACCTAATTTTGTTTGTAAATCCAGATAAATATGACGTTGTAAAAGTTGTCCCAACTCATCCTCTCATGACCCTCTCTCAGCTAACCCAGTCTACTCCAAACCCGATTAATGCCACGAGTGCAACCGCATATATAAAGATACTGATAAACGTAGTGATCAGTATCCGCCGACGTCTCATTCCCAAGAATTTAAGGGTAATAGCCATCACCCAGACCCCAGTCCAAGGTGTCATGACAAATACGAACCAGCCTCCCCACCGATTGAGATACCCGATGACTCGCTCAGATCGCAGACGCTTGAACCAGCTACGCAGCCGAGGAATACGAAGCAATTGTTCGTACAAGAACTCTATGAGCAATACTGGCGAAAAGTTGCCGAATAATGGCCAGAAAACGGAAGAAACAGAATCCAAACCGAGCGCCATTGCCAAGGGGACGGCGATGTATATTTCCGCAGCCGGAAAAAATCCAACGAACCAAGCAGATGCCGCCTTTTCAAGGTACTCGATCATGTTCACTTTCTCAAAGAGAATCAACTCCCTGAAATCGAAACTAACGTCCCCCCAATCTTAGAATAGACCCGATGGACATTCGAGCCTATCCTCTAATCCCACGCAGCCATCTCCCCCTCACTTGGGAACCACAAAATTCACCAACCGCTTCGGAACCACAATCACCTTCTTCACCTCCTTATCCACAAGATACCGCTGCGCCGCCTCCGACTCTCGCGCCAACCGTTCCAACGTCGCCTTATCCGCATCGGCCGGAACCTGGAGATTTCCGCGAACCTTCCCATTCACCTGAATCACCAGAGTAATCTCATCCAACACCAACGCCGTCTCATCCAACTCACACCACCCTTGCTGGTGAACCGAGTCGGAATATCCCAACATCTGCCACAATTCCTCCGTAATATGCGGCGCAAACGGGGCCATGAGTTTCACCAACGTCTCAACCCCCTCCCGATACACCGGGGAGTCCTGACAGTCAGCATCATTTAAGGCGTTGCTGAGTTTCATCAACTCCGAAACCGCCGTATTAAACTGATACTCATCCCGCAAATCTTCACTGACTTCCAAAATCGCCGTATGGATGGCGCGGCGTAAATCCTTCTCCCCTTTCGAGAGATTGGCCGTATCGAGAGGTTGACGGGGGATAGTCTGGCCCGCAAACTCCGTCACCAGTCGCCAGACGCGGTTGAGGAAGCGATATTGTCCCTCCACATCCGCATCATCCCATTCCAAATCCTTCTCCGGTGGCGCTTTGAAGAGGATAAACATCCGCGCCGTGTCCGCGCCGTATTTCTCCAAGACTTGCAAGGGGTCAACCCCGTTTAGCTTGGATTTGGACATTTTCTCGTAAAAGGCCTCCAACGGTTCCCCAGTTTCTGGGTCTGTGGGATGGTCTAAATCAGGAATCTCTGTAGCCGGGACATATTTCCCGGTTTTGGGGTTTTTGTAGGTCAATCCCTGAACCATTCCCTGAGT
Source organism: Phormidium sp. OSCR (assembly GCA_001314905.1). GTDB lineage: Bacteria > Cyanobacteriota > Cyanobacteriia > Cyanobacteriales > Geitlerinemataceae > Sodalinema. Next base: position 11,827 of record LJZT01000118.1, on the reverse strand, counting down.
TAACAACCGTTGGAAGGGTTCGTTAACGTTGAGGTTGAGGCGATCGCGCAAAAACTTCGTAAAGAAGCGAGAATAGAGAAGGTGGAGAATGGCGTGTTCAATCCCTCCCACATATTGGTCCACGGGAAGCCAATCGTTCACCGTCTCCACATCAAAGGCCGCCGTCTCATTTTGCGCGTCGGGATAGCGCAAGAAATACCAAGAGGAATCAATAAACGTATCCATCGTGTCCGTTTCCCGCTTGGCCGGGGTTCCACAGGTGGGACAGGGAACATTCACCCAATCCTCTAACTGCGCTAAAGGAGAGAGTCCCTTCCCGCTAAAATCGACAGTTTCGGGAAGTTGAACCGGGAGTTGGTCTTCAGGAACCGGAACTGCGCCACAGTTGGGACAGTGAACCACGGGAATCGGCGCACCCCAGTAGCGTTGACGGGAAATCAACCAATCCCGCAGCCGATATTGAATCCGCGCTTTGCCAAATCCGTCTTCTTCGGCGTAGTCAATGATGGCCTGTTTTCCTTTCTCCGAGGCGGTTCCATCAAATCGTCCCGAGTTGACCATTACCCCAGGGTCGGTGTAGGCTTCGCTCAACTCCATATCGGCGTTATCGGCGTCGTCGGGGACAATCACGACTTTAATTGGCAGATTGTTCTCTTTTGCGAATTTGAAATCTCGACTATCATGGGCCGGAACTCCCATGACTGCACCAGTTCCATATTCATAGAGAACGTAATCGGCAATCAAAATTGGGATTTCTTCGCCGGTGAAGGGATTAATAGCCGTTCCTCCCGTGGGAATCCCCCGTTTGGGTTTGTCCTCGGCGGTTCGGTCGATTTCACTTTGTTGGCTAACCTCTTCGATAAAGGCCTCGACGGCTTGGCGACGGTCGGGGGTCGTCACCTGTAGAGTGAGAGGATGTTCTGGGGCCAAAACCACGTAGGTTACGCCATAGGCGGTGTCGGGACGGGTGGTGAATACACCAATTTTGTCGTCGCTGGGGTGTTTCTGGTCATCGAGGATGGGAAATTCGAGATAGGCGCCGGTGGATTTGCCAATCCAGTTTTGCTGCATCAACTTGACGCGATCGCTCCAACCGGACAAACTATCTAAATCGGCTAACAGTGCATCGGCATAGTCGGTAATCTTGAGAAACCACTGTTTGAGCAGTTTCCGCTCTACCTTCGCGCCACTACGCCAAGACCGACCTTCATTATCCACCTGTTCGTTGGCCAAAACCGTTTGGTCAACAGGGTCCCAATTCACCGCCGACTCTTTCTGATAGGCCAGTCCCGCGTTGAGGAATTGCAGAAAAATCCATTGCGTCCATTTATAGTAGTCGGGGGAACAGGTGGTCACTTCCTTGTCCCAATCGAAGGAAATCCCCAGACTCTGAAGCTGTTGACGCATCTGGTCGATATTTTGGTACGTCCATTTGGCGGGATGGACTCCCCGCTGAATGGCCGCATTTTCCGCCGGGAGTCCGAACGCATCCCATCCCATGGGGTTCAGGACGCGATATCCCTGCATCCGCTTCTGTCGCGCAATCACATCGACGATGGTGTAGACGCGCACATGGCCCATATGCAGATTCCCTGACGGGTAGGGAAACATCGAGAGTGCATAAAACTTGGGTTTATCCGGGTCATCCGGGGTGACGCTGAGTCCTTGTTCGTCCCAGATTTTTTGCCATTTGGCTTCGATGGATGCGGGGGTGTAGCGAGACTCCACGGAAACAGCTCCTAGCTCAATTCGTCTTTACAGTGCTTTTTTATAGCGCCTTTTTATAGCGCATCGTCCATTCTGACATATTCTGGGGGGCCTGTGGCGGTTAGGCTTCCCAACCCCAGAGGCTACGCACCACCCAGAAACCAATCAACAGGGCGATCGCCACTGTATCAAACCATTTTAGCTGTCCATCATGCCAAATGACGCGATGGCGATTGGGACTGGTGAAGCCGCGTACGTCCATCGCAGCCGAAATTTGTTCGGCCCGCAGCAGTAGATTTTGCAACAGACGTTCGGCGATAATCAGCCAAATCTTGGCGGTTCCCCGAAACCCGAGTTTTTTCCAATTGATGGCCCGAGTTTGCACGGAACGGCTTAAATTCTGGATTTCCTCCAACACCAGGGGGAGAAATCGCAACGACAGCGTCAGGGTAAGTGCAATTTCGGTAACGGGAACCCCAAAGCGGCGTAGGGGTTGCATCAAATCTTCTAAACCATCGGTAATGGCTTCGGGTGCGGTAGTTAGGAGATAGAGATTAGTGCTGTAGATGAGGGTAAACAGCAAGGTACTGATGCGAATCGCCAGAGATAGGGATTGGCGAGTCACCTTCAGGGGAGGTTGTTCGAGGAGAATATAGCGATAGTCCGTCGGTTGAGGGAGTTCTTCCTCGTCCTCGGCTGAGGTTTCAGTTTCAGTCTCCGCTGTTCCCCAGCCGAAGGGGTTATACCAAGGATTGCGAGAGTCTTCGGGGGGAGGCGAAATCTCTTGCTGAGGGAAGTTGAGTTCATCCTGGGGGAGTCGGGGTTGATGGGTGTTGGGAAGGCCATCAGGGGTAATAGACCCAACGATGAGAATCGTGCTACAGATAAAGAGTAGCCATCCCATCTGTTGTCGCCAAACCCGCAGCGGAATCCCCGCCGCTAGGGTGAGGAAAATCAGCAACACCACTAACCCCAGCCGCCAAACTTCGTGCGCGAGAATTGGGGTTAGCAGGAAACTCATCAACCAGGCGAGTTTGACTCGCGCATCCAGGCGGTGTAGCCAGGTGATGGGTTTTTCCAGGTAGAGTCCGAGGGGGAGCGATCGCAGTAAATCCATGCCAAAATTGTAGCGGATTGCCCTGGCAAATTATCCCCTATCCCGAGAGTTGTTCCCGACGGTACACCCAACGCGCGAACATCCCCGCCACAACCGTCCACCACAGCAGCCAGAGAATATGAATCCAATGGTAGCCGTCAAAGCGGAATATATTTTCTAGTTCAATTTTTCCCATCCAGGCTACAAGTTGGCCATAGTGATAGGTGGGGAGGAACAGAACCACATCGCCAACCCAGGGTTTGAAGGATTCAGGGACTAACTCAGAGACGTTGAAGCCAAAGCTAACGGCCATCATGGCAAGAAACGCCAAAATGGCCCAACTGAGAGATTCAGTTTTAAACAGATATCCCAAGCTAAAGCTAAAAATCGCGAAGGGAACCACCCCTAAGACTAGGATAAAGCTCAGGTAAACCATCCAAGGTTCCCAACTGAAGGAACTGGTTTCGCTAAACTGACTCGCACCCCAACCACTGACAAAGGCGAATCCCGTCATTAAGGAGGCGAAGACGAGGAAGTTCCCAACTTTGGCGGCTAGATAGGTGGTGAAGGACAGAGGAGTGATACGCAATAACTTCAACCAGCCGCGATCGCGTTCTGAGGCAATCTTAACCCCAAACTGACTCACACAGACAAAAATGACTAACCCCGCCAGAGAAGCGGCGACCAAGGATTGAAACTGGTCTGGGGTATTCTGTTCAATGTAGACTCCCGCCAAAATCGCCAAGCCTAGGCCAATGACAATGGTGCTAACTTGACGAAAGCTTTGCAGCAGTTCTACATAGAGTTGTCCCCAAAAGGCTTTGAAACTAAAGCTTCCAGGGTCAGATTGAGCGGTTGACGACGGTTCAGCTTCAGAACTGGACTCGGAGTTACCTTTTGCTACCTCCTCTAACTCGGTGCAATAGTTGAGAAGCGCCTGATAGCGAGGAAATTCTTGGATTTCCACCTCCCCATTTTCGTTGCTTAAGCGCACTTCCCGCGTCACTAAATCGGCAATCTCATCACAATCCTGTTCACTGTGACTAATCGCCAAAATGGTTTTTCCTTGGCGGTCAAATTCCCGCACTTGTGTCCAGAAATTCGCCCGCGCCTCGACACTTAAGTTATTCGTCGGCTCGTCAAGAATCAAAATATCAGGATTTCCGACAATAGCTAGGGCAAAATAAAGGGATTGAGCTTGTCCTCCTGCTAGACTGGTGGCGTAATCATTTTGTTTTCCTGTAAGGCGCGATCGCTCAATGGTTTCATTTAACTCGAATGGCTGAGGATAATAGCTTTGAAACAAGCGAATGGTCTCTTTTACCGTCAAGCCTTCGACGGGTTTTGCGCGTTGCAGCATCGTCCCCAATTTCAGATGTGCTTTCGGGTCTTTAGGGGATTTACCAAAGATTTCTATTGACCCCTCATCAGGAACTTGCAAGCCACAAATTAGGTTGACCAGGGTTGTTTTGCCGGAACCATTATCACCCCGCAACAAGATAAATTCACCCGGCAAAATATCGAGATTTACAGCATCCAGAACCTTTTGTTTTTGCTTATTGATAACGTAAGTTTTCGACAAATCTCGGATTGTTATGGCAGTTTTCATGAGAAAAGTATCCAGAATTGGCAAGGAGTTGAAGTGAGATTAAAGCATCTGAAACCAGCCTAGGTTTTGCAGTACAAACCACACGCCAAGACCCGACAAAAGCGCAGGTCCCAAGGAAATGGGAAACATACTTAGCAAAATCAAGGTGACGGCTCCACCGATTAGAATTTCTGGACCAATTGTCCCTCCTGGCGTACAAGTTGAGAAAATGCAAATCTGGCTAGAGAGTAAACTGGTGATTACAAAAAATATCGCCAATCCTGCAATGATTTTCGCTAAACTTTTCGGGATTCCCAAGATTTTATCTGAGTCATTCATGAGTCGTTCTCCAATTGTGTTTAAGTTCTGGTTAAGGAGGGGTCTAATTCACCTTATCAATCAACCAACAGAATCCAGTCGCCGCTGCACTTCCCGCCAAAAAGGCAGCGGGAGGGGGAACCAATAAGGCGGTTGTTCCGATGGTTACAATAGTCCCAATTGCTATAGCGGCTTGGGGGGAACATCCTGTAGATGTCTCCTTGCTGTCATCTTTATCTTCCTCTACATTAACCTTCTGGTTAGTATTGTTATCTGAGTCAGTCTTGGAACTAGAAGAAATATTAGAGTTGCATTTATCACGAGCAACTTGCTGATGAGTTTCCCAACTAATAATCGGATTGCAACTATGTTGACGTGCCAAGGTATAACCCATCAGTCCAATTGTACAGAGCAAGAAAAATAGTAAAAGTCGAGAACGTATTTTATTCGATGATAGATGATTGCTTGAGGAAACTTGTGACGTCATAACTAGAGTTCCTTACTTAACATGAGTCTTAGTCGAATTTCCTAGGTTTTATCAGTTCTATTCGATTAAAAACAAAATTCTGGATGGTCTTAACTATGAACTTTTCCGGACTCACTCAATCTAACATCAATTTTAGTCCAGGGAAATCTGTTTAGTTCAACTGTAATATATTTTTACTATTTTTAACATCGGTTAAATGTAAAAGTCCATCCCCGAAATAAGACAAAGTTGTTAGGGAAACATGACTTACCATACGCTACACTATAGTGATTTGCCAATCGTTGAGTTACCCTAAAATTGAAGTGTTTTGAGATAAAAATGATTCTTTAGTCAACCTTCGCCGAAAAAAACAGCAGCCCTGAGGCTGCCGTTTCAAATGAGTTATGCGAAGAGCGAACTGAGAAATTCGCGCGAAGTAGAGACGATGTCAGTGACTGAAACCAGATATCGCCTGTCACAGCTCTACATTTCAAGAATAAGCTGGACGACCCTTTAAAGTCTCGGAATCCATAGTAGCACCGATCGCCCCAAAACACTAGCCCCGGCGGCGACGATACCACTGAGCAAGGCGTTTTGGGGAAATTCCCAGTAAATAGCCCAAAACAATCAATTGGTTGAGCAACATCACTTGTAGCACCCCCAGACGTTGCCAACGTCTGGCAGAGGTGACGACAGCAACCGGAGCGATCGCAATTCGTCCCAGTCGTTGCAAACGACGGACCAGTTCAAAATCCTCCATCAAGGGTAAATCAGGAATCCCTCCCAATTGCAGCAGTTGTTGACGAGAGAGAAACAAGCCCTGATCCCCATAGGGTAACTGCAACAGGCGCGATCGCCAACGCACCCCCCATTCCACCCAGCGCAACCCCCTCCCCTCACCCGCCACACGCAACTCAAACGCACCGGCCACCCCATCGCAACCGCGCAACAGCTCCCGAATGACCATATCAAACCCCATGGGAACCTGGGTGTCCCCATGAAGCAACAGCACCACTTCTCCCCGCGCCACCCCTAAACCCACATTAAACTGAAGCGCCCGTCCCCGAGGCGATGACAGCACCTGAACTCGTCCCTCAGCCAACCCATCTCGGGCCATCTCCTGAGCAATCTCAACGGTATTGTCATGACTTCCCCCATCCACGACAATTACCTCGATATTCTCCCCCGTCAACACCTGAGCTAACGTCTCCCGTAGGCCCTCAGCCTCATTCAACACCGGTATAATCACCGAAATCATCGGCTGACACTTGCCACGAGCCTGATCCCAAACCCGTAACTCCTCGGGAACATCCACATCCGACAACGGACGCAACAGATGAACCGTTAACCCTAACGACTCAATTCGGGCTAAGGTTTGGCTCAAGACGCGATCGCTGCCCCAATCAACCCCCGAACATAGCCCCTCCAACGCCTCTACCTGAGCCGACTTGAGAGCCATCAGATAATACCCACCATCAGTGGCCGGCCCCAACACCACATCCGCCTCATCTAACCCCCGCATCGCCTCATCAAGAATTGAGGCATCCAGATTAGGACAATCAATCCCAACTAGGGCCAGCCGCTCCATCCCCTCAGCAAACCCCTCAGCAAAAGCCCGAATCAGGCGATCGCCCAAATCCCCAGTTCCTTGCGGCTTCACCGACAGATCCTGGCCTAACCAGCCTCGAACCCGTCGAGGAGTCGCCCCCACCGCACGAACTTGCAGCCAGCCCCCGGATCTCTCCCGCCAATCCCGTAGACGATCAACAGTGTGCCGAGTCATTCTCTCCTGTAACCAAGCGGCCCCTCTAGCACCCAAAGCGGGAATCAGACGGGTCTTGGTGCGGCCCGGTTGAGGATAGCGGGTTAAAACAATCGCTCCAACAGACCCTGCTTCACGGTTTGGGCGATTGGTATTCACAGTTTTCATCATCACCTGTAGTCTATAGTTACCCGGAGTTCCCCTGGGTGTGATCCTCGCGCTCCATCGACTGAGCCAGACATCTCAGCTAAACGTTAAACCATAAATCTGAGCCAGTCATTGCTCTAACATCTAAGATCTAATATCTAAGATCTAATATCTAAACAACTTTTTTAGGAAATCTGCGATTAAGCCTTCGACATTCGGCTAAGATCGCATATATTGAAAGGTGTTTTAAACACGCTCCGGCATTGGCAAAAGGCATGGCGAATCAACAAAGCGACCCCATTAGCATCCGGTTTGATGAGGAGCAGGCCTCCGAGCAGCTCCCCAACATCCCTGCATCAGTTGAGGACGCGGCAGAACCGGCCTCTCAACACAAGCCCCAAGCGACCCCCTCAGAAACCGCTTCGATGCCCCTCTTAGCTCGGGCCGCCTTGCTGCCTGGGCAAGCCTTAAATCGATTATGGGGTTGGCATCTGTTCTGGTTCCTAGTTCTAGTAGGCTTTACCAGCACTGCGATCGGCGCCTTGACCTGGTTATTCTCCATGCCCCCCGTCACCGACTGCCGCACCGTGTCGAGAATGGCCCCTGAACGCGCCCGACTCTATTGCGCTCAACAAGCGGCACAATCTGGGCAAGTCCCTGAAATTGAACAAGCCATCCGCCTGGTGCAAGAGTGGCCCGAAAGCCATCCTCTATATCGCCAGGGACTTCGCTTTACGGAACAATGGTCGAAGATGCTGATGCAGCGGGCTAACCAGGAAGTGATTGCTGGCAATTTGCCCGTCGCGATTGGCCTGCTGAGCCGGATTCCTAGTAATAGCCCCCTGTATAACGAAGCCCAAACCACAATCAGTAACTGGGATCAAGGTTGGGAACGAGGGCAACAACTCTACAGCCAGGCCATAGATGCCTTGAAAGCCGAACGCTGGAACGAAGCCGAAGTCCATGCCCAGCGATTGGCCCGGATTGGCGATCGCTACTGGAGTGGCGCTCGCCTCGATACCTTAATGGCGCGAGTCGCCGCTGAAAAAGAAGGACGACGACGACTCAAGCAGGCTCGCGAAGGCATTATCTGGGAAACCCCCCAAGAATACCAGGCTGCCCTCGCTCTGGTGATCAACATCGCCCCGGAAACCTTTGCCCGAGAGGATGCCCGAGAGGACATGGACAAATGGAGTGCAGAGGTGGTTGATCTGGCCATTCGTCAACAGATCGAGGGTAACTATCAACAAGCCTGGGAAGCGGCCCAGGTCATTCCCCCGGAAGCCAGCGTCTATGAAACGGCTCAGGAAGTACGCTTGTTTGCCCAAACTGAACGCATCCTCAACGCCGAGAACCTCTTTCAACAATCGATCGGCGGCAATATCCTTGCTCTATTAGAAGCTCAAGACTTGGCTGAAAGTCTCACCCCAGAGCATCCCCTCTACGACTTAGCCCAAGCGCGGATTCCCCTCTGGGAAAACCACCTGCAAGATCTCTATCAACTCCAGGTTGCCAGTACAGTTGCTGACGTGGGGCAACCCTTTGCCTTAAACCTAGCCATTTCTCAAGCCGCTGCCATTGACCCCAATCGTCCTCGCCGAGTTCATGCTCAAACCCTTGTGGCTCACTGGACGAATGAAGTACAACGGGTTGGCGATCGCCCCTACCTACGTCGCGCTCAACGGTTGGCTGAACTCAACACCATTGAAGGACATCAGGCCGCCATTGTCCAAGCTCGCAACATTAGCGAGGATAGCGCCGCTTGGAGCGACGCTCAACAGCTAATCAGCGAGAGCCAAGCGCAGATTCTGGTTCTCGAAGCTCAGCCCATCCTCGATGAAGCCGAACAGCTCGCCGCCGAGGAGAAATTCGCTGAAGCCGTGGAACTGGCTCAGCAAATTGAGCGCGATCACCCCCTCTATGATGAAGCCCGAGATGCTATCTCTCGCTTCCGTGAGGAGTGGAGCCGCTTTGAAGATCGGCCCATTCTCGATGAGGCGATCGAGTATGCCGAAGACGGACAGCTCACCGACGCGATCGCCACGGCGGCTCAAATTGCCCCCGGTCGTCCCCTCTACTATGAAGCTCAAGACGAAATCGGCCGCTGGCTACGGGAACGTGATCAAGGAATTCCCTCGTCTCGCTCTCGTTCTAACTCCAATTCCCCCTCCCCAGAACCGGCGTCAGAACCGGCGTCAGAATCCGCCTCGGAATCCGCCTCGGAATCCGCCTCGGAATCCGCCTCGGAATCCGCCTCGGAATCCACCTCGGAATCGGCTCCAGCTCCAGCTCCAGCTCCAGCTCCAGCTCCAGCTCCTGAACCCTACTACGAACCGGAGCCTTACTACGAACCGGAGCCTTACTACGAACCGGAGCCTTACGATGAGCCAGAGCCGAACTACGCGGCCCCTGAACCCTACTACGAAGCTCCCCCCGAGAAGAAAATTATTTACTAACCTCATTTGCCTAATTTAACCAACCCCTTCGCGATCGCACGGTTTCCCTGGCCCGCTGCGATCGCCGACCCCTGTCATGAGTGATACCGATGTTCCGTTAACCCTTTTGTTGATTGAAGCTGATGAAGTAGTCCGTTTAGGCCTACGAACCTGGCTAAGCCAACAGTCGGGCGTGGTCTCAGTCTTCGATACCAATACCCCCGCTCAGGCTCAATCGACCTTAGAAGACCATCGAGTTGATGTCATCATTGTCGGAGATTTCACCGCAGGCCTGCGCCTAGCCAAAGATCTACAGCCGACCCCTCCTGAATCTCCGACTCCAATTTTATTGTGGTGTTCGCCCCTGACGGTGGCCCAACTCAGCCTAGCTCGACGCTCTGGCTTAGGAGGCTATTGTGCTAAAGGAACCCCACCCCGAGAACTCTTTGAAGCGGTACTGTGCTTACTCAAGGGAGAAAGCACCTGGCAAGCTCCGGCCCGCATCGATCCTCACTCAGACATCACCAACCCCCCGCCAACCGAGGCGGAGGAGCAATCTCGGGTTCCTGGAGTCGAATACATCAACCGCGAACAAGAGCAAATCGAACGCTGGCTGCAAGATCCGAACTTGACCTTACTTCAGCGCATTGTTCTCAAAGGACGACAGCGAGAACTCAGTGCAGCTCGCTGGCTCGTTTGTCAACTGCGATCGCCTCGTCCCGCGTCCCCCCCACGGTCAACCCCAGCCTCAAGGGAGTTCTCCACATCTCCCGCCAGCGCCTTAACCGTTGCCAAACCGGGTTCTCTCACCTCCGCCAACCTAGCCAGCGAGGACATTGAAAGTTTGCTCCTCGATGCCATTTTCAGCAAACTGCAACCCCCCCTACGCAACCTCAGCGAGATTCCCCTAGAAATTGATATTTTGCGCCCCGAAAAACGGCGACAACTTCTCCTGGCCGCCTTACGGGTGTTTCAAAATCTCCTCAGCGAACTGCGTCACTCTGACATTACCCCAGAGCGGCTTCTCGAACGTCGCGATCGCCTGGCGATCGATCTCTGGCGAGGAACCAGTCAAGAATTTTTTGGACGCTATTACACCCTCAACTTCAACGGTGAATCCCTCGAACTCGTCGATCTCCTGCTCCAACAAGCCGACGTGGTGCAAGCTGCGATTCTCGATAAAATCCCCCTGCTCCCGGAATTGCTCTCACATCTGCTTTTCCAAACTCCCCTAGCCGTCGATGACCTTAGTTATGAGTTTGGCAGTCCTGAGGCGACTCTGCGGGCCGAATATCTACTGCATAACCTTCTGATTGCTGTTGCTAATGGGGTGATTCAACCCCTACTCGATCAAGTCACGGGTATCGAAACCATTGAACGGCAATTTTACGACCGCCAATATCTCTCAACCCGCGATATCGAACGACTGCGCAACGATCTATCCTGGAAATATCGTTGGGAAACCTATCTCGAAGAACCTCGGGCCATTTACGAAAGCCGCTTCTGGCTTTTTGTCTTCACGGAACGGGGGATTAAGCGCATGGCGATTTATGCTCATCGCCGGGAGGAGTTTTTAGCCCTCTCAGGGGTTCGTCAAGCGGTGACTCTGGTGCTTGAAGGACGAGATGCTCTGGCTCCCCGCCTACGCTCAGTGGTGAGTTGGGTGGGCAATGGCTTTGTCTATGTGTTAACCCAAGTCCTCGGACGAGGGTTAGGCCTGGTTGGACGAGGGATTCTAGAAAATCTCGGCAACAGTAAAACACGCACCTCTCGCCCTAGGACTAGCTCCAAACCCCATAACTCGGATTAAAACCTTAAGAACTGCGTTGTTGTGCCAAATCGCGAATCAGGGGCGTTTTCGTGCGGATGTAATCATCTAACAGCCGCACATCGCCACTATCTAGGGCTAAACTTTGTTGCAGTTGTTTGAGCAGCCACTGAGACAAGCTGGCATCATCTAAGCTGAGGATCAGGTTGGCCTGAGTTCGCTCAACGATAGACCAAAGTTGACGAAGTAAGATGGGAGTCACGGATACCTCCTGAAGTTAATGTCAGAATAACCCAGACAGTCTGGGTGCAATGAAGGTGAGGCAAGTCGCAGTCAAACGATCAATTCGAGTAACCGACGCTTACAGCATAGCGTCTTTTTCCAACAGAACAAGAGGTCAATCTACTTTGCAAAAAAACTTTGATATTAACCTTGACCTTCTCTTGACACTCCCGCCGTTAAATCAAAGATTATAACGGGGGATTCTTGCTTCATGACTGTTTGTCTAGCCCCAGAGCATTTTTGCCCCGAAACCCCGTC
>LJZT01000117.1 GCA_001314905.1 Phormidium sp. OSCR | reverse complement strand
ATCAGGTACTTCTTTTTGGTCGGACATTCTAGCTGGCGAGAACCACCAATCTTGCCTCTCGTGGCACACTTGGGTGCGTTGGCTCCACAATTCTACCACCTATTGTTAGTCAAAATTCATCTCACCGCTAAGCCTTCGGCTCTAACGGGAGTCTTCTTTTGACATTTAAGATAAAACCCTAAGGCTGAGGTGATTGATATCAGCCTAACAATGGGGATTCGAGGACACCATAGTAACTATATGGAAATTACATGGAAACTAGATGGAAATTTGCCGGACTCTCTGAGCGGGCTTCCTGGCCCAAGTTCGTCAGAATGACGATACCTCCACGGCTGACTGCATTGCTATTTTTGTTCAATTATCATGCCGAGTGTTTCAGTGAGCCACGTCGCCCGAACCCCTCTCCGGCGAGGAATCCACCAGCCGCCGCCGGGGCGCGATCGCATCCCTCCCCACCCCATACCGCGCCGCCGCCTGAGTCATCGTCAGGGATAACAGCCCCTCATCCCCCAACCCAGACACAATCTGAGGACGCTCAACCCCAGACCCCAACGACTCCCGCACTGATTGAGCCACCGCCCGAGCCAGCCAAGGCGGAACCGAATTACCAATTTGCCGAAACCCGTGCCATTTCGTGACATGGAAGCGGAACCAGTCAGGATAACTGTGCAGCCGCGCCGCCTCCCGCACCGTAATGCAGCGGGGACGCTGCGGGTGAATGGGACGAGGTGACGTGAACGCCCCCCGACTGCTGGGGGTTCCTGCTCGCAACGTATTACAAACCCCCTGGGGATGTAGGCGCAAAAAGCGACTCACCGGCTCCCTCTCTCCCGGTTTGGTCTTGCGAAATCGCTCAATGGACAATTCCCGATGATGCGATCGCCCACTATTACTCAGCCAATTCTCCTTCAGCGGACGAGGATAGCTATAGTCCCCCAAATCAACCTCTAAGCCGCGCAAAATTGCCCCATACTGGCTCGGAATCCCAAATTCCGCCTCAACAAAGTCTTGACCCCATAACGCCTCATATTGCTCGATTTTGGGCAAATCTTGCAACGCCTCTTGCACCGTCGGCGATGCGGGAAGCCTCGACAAATGGGCGTTGAGACGTTTTGCCCGAGCCGGATGCGTCAAGGGAGTGGGATACTGGGGCGGCGTTTCCCCCTGACGATAGCCCAACAGAAATAGACGCTCGCGATGTTGCGGAACCCCATAATGAGCCGCATTCAGCACCTGGGGCGGTTGAACCACACCATAGCCGATCGCCTCCAAAGCCGCGATCGCCTCAGACAGAACCTGACGCTGTTTCCCCGTCGCCATCCCCTTGACATTCTCCATCACCAGATAGCGGGGGGCAATCTCCTTCACCAAACGAATAAAATGGGACACCAGAGCATTGCGGGGGTCATCCAACAGCCGTTTTCCCATCAAGGAAAAGCCCTGACACGGAGGTCCCCCAAACAGCACATCCACCCCAGCCACCCCAGCCCGAGCTAAAATATCCCGGCCCGAAATCTCGCTCATATTGGCACAGATAACCGGACAATCGGGGAAATTATACTCATGCACCGCACAGTGAATCGGGTCCAGTTCCACCGCCGCAATGACATCAAACCCCGCTTGCTCAAAGCCTAAACTCATCCCCCCCGCCCCAGCAAATAGATCGATCGCAGTCGGTCGTCCTCTCACCCTTGTTCCCCATCCCTAAAGACACCAGTAAACCGCTATTGTAGAAGCCCAAGCCACCCCATCGGCGATCGCATATTAAACTAGACAGGATTCACATACTATCCATCCTAATCAGCTCACCGAGCCAGACTCTCCTCAACGCTCAAATTCTCAACTATGTCTAACCCACAAACCCCATCCCCCGCTAATAACGACGCCCCCAAACCCGACGTCAAAGGCTCCAAAGCGCGTCAACTGATGGGCATGAAGGGCGCTCAGTCCGGCGAAACCAACGTCTGGAAAATTCGCCTACAACTGATGAAGCCCATCACCTGGATTCCCCTAATTTGGGGCGTTGTCTGTGGAGCCGCCTCATCCGGATCGTACACCTGGACCCTGGAAAATGTGCTTATGGCTGCCGCCTGTATGCTGCTCTCAGGCCCCCTGATGACCGGATACACCCAAACCATCAACGACTACTACGATCGCGAAATCGACGCGATTAACGAACCCTATCGCCCCATCCCCTCCGGGGCCATCTCCATCCCCCAAGTCAAAGCTCAAGTCTTCATCCTACTCATTGGCGGCTGGATTCTCGCCTATGGCTTAGATGTCTGGGCGCAAAACGACTATCCCACCATTACCACCATCGCCGTCGTCGGGGCCTTTCTCGCCTATATCTACTCCGCCCCACCCCTAAAACTCAAACAAAACGGCTGGCTGGGCAACTACGCCCTGGGGGCCAGTTATATCACCCTGCCCTGGTGCGCCGGTCATGCCCTCTTTGGTGAACTCAACCTCACCATTGTCTTCCTGACCATGTTTTATAGTCTGGCAGGCTTGGGAATTGCCATTGTCAATGACTTTAAGAGCGTTGAGGGCGATCGCCAACTCGGTCTTAAATCCCTCCCCGTCATGTTCGGTGTCACCACCGCCGCCTGGATTTGCGTCCTCTCGATTGATGTCTTCCAAGCTGGAATCGCCGCCTATCTAATGAGCATCCAACAAAACGCCTACGCGGTGCTGTTGATTCTGCTGATTATCCCCCAAATCACCTTCCAAGATATGTATTTCTTGCGAGATCCCCTGGAAAACGATGTCAAATACCAAGCCAGCGCCCAACCCTTCCTTGTTTTAGGAATGTTGGTCACCGGTTTAGCCATCGGTCATGCCGGACTTTAAGACCCTTTAAGGACCCGAACATCATGCACTGGGAGCGCCCCCCATCCAACCCCTGGCTCAAACTCTGGAGCCTCTTTTGGTCAGTCTTTGCCCTCGGGGGACTGACCTTGGGGGGGATGGCCTGGGCGCGGCGAGAACTGGCCGCCATCGATAACAGTCTCCCCGATCCCAGTGAACTCCTCAGCTACGCTCGCGGCGGAACCATCACCATCAAAGCCGCCGATGGCAGTATCTTGCAGCAAATTGGCGATGTCACTCACGAAAAACTGGACATCGCTGACACCCCACCCCAGCTCATTGAAGCCTTCCTCGCCGCCGAAGACCATCGTTTCTATGACCATGAGGGCGTGGACTATCAGGCCATCGCCCGTGCGGCGATGACCAATTGGCGAGCCAGAGCTTGGCTCGAAGGGGGCAGCACCCTCACCCAACAGTTAGCTCGCATGGTGTTTCTCACCCAAGAGGTGACCCTAGAACGGAAACTGCGAGAAGCTCGTCTGGCCCAAGAAATCGAACGCACCACCAGCAAAGAGGAGATTCTTCAGAAATATCTCAATCTGGTTTATCTCGGGTCCGGGGCCTATGGCGTCACTGATGCGGCTTGGGTCTATTTCGCCAAATCTCCCCAGGAGCTAACTTTACCGGAAATGGCCCTGCTGGCCGGACTTCCCGCCGCTCCCAGTGACTATTCTCCTCAAGTTTCCCCCGAGTTGGCCCAGCAACGGCGTAATACGGTCTTGCGGCGCATGGCGGAGGTGGGCTATATCAGTCAACGTGAGGCCAACAACGCCATCGCCCAACCGATTGCACTCAATCTGCGACTTCCCAAACGCCTCGATGTCCGACTCCCCTATTTCACCAGCTATATTCAACAAGAACTGCCCAACTATGTCAGTGATGAGGACATCGAGAAAGGGGGGTTAACCGTCGAAACCAGTCTCGACCCTCAATTACAAGAGTTGGCCCAAGACACAGTCCGCCAAGGGGTGGCCCAATATGGCTGGCAAGAAGGCTTTTCTGAGGGGGCTTTAGTGGCCATCGACCCTCGCAATGGGGAAATTCGCGCTCTGGTGGGGGGAACTGGCTTTGAACAGAGTCAGTTTAACCGCGCCACTCAGGCTCTACGTCAACCGGGGTCTACTTTTAAGGGGATTATCTACGCCACCGCGATCGCCACCGGCCTATCTCCCCAGGATGTCTATGATGATAGTCCCTATCGTATTGCCGGCTATCAACCTCAAAACTACGGTGGCGGCTATGCCGGCAAAGTGACCCTACAAAACGCTTTAGCCCAATCCATTAACGTCGTCGCCGTGAAACTTCTGGCCGATATCGGCTTTGAACCCACCCTAGATGTTGCCCGCAAGATGGGGATTGAGTCGCAGTTGGGAGACGTCTATCCCTTGGCCTTGGGGGCCTTTGAAGTGACCTTATTGGAGATGACCGGAGCCTATGGAACCCTGGCCAATCAAGGACAACATTACCCCAACCGGGGCATTCGCCGCATCCTGGCCGCCGATGGAACGGTTCTCTTTGATGCTCAAGATGACATTCGCCCGCAACAGGCGATCGACCCCGATAGTGCGGCGATTATGACCTCCATGTTGCGCCAAGTGGTGGACTCGGGAACCGGTCGCCCGGCTCAACTCGATCGCCCCGTGGCCGGAAAAACCGGAACCTCGGACAATTCCCGCGATCTCTGGTTTATTGGCTATGTTCCCCAATTAACGGTAGGGGTTTGGCTCGGCAACGATAATAATGCCCCCACCTATGGCAGTAGTGGGACAGCGGCCCGAGTGTGGCGGCTGTTCATGGCTGAAGCTTTACGGGATGTGGCGGTGGCGGAGTTCCCCAGTTTGCCCAATCTAGCTCAGCGCACCATTACCCTGGAAGCTCAACCCGAGGAACCCGAAACGCCCCCCACTCGAGAACCTCGCCAGTCGGGGGATGATTGGCAACTGACTTGGGGCGATCGCCCCTCAGACTCTCCGAGCCGCTCAGCCTCTGGAAACTCACAGAAACAACCCGACCGCGAACCGCGCGATCGCGCCCTAGACTATGGAACGGAGGAATATTTCCGCCGCCGTTACGGACTCGACCCAGCCCCGTCTGAATCCGTCCGTGAATGGGAAGCCACCCCCTCGGCTTCTGAGTCTGACCCCCTTCTCCCCCCCAAAAAGGAGATCGTCATTCCTGAGGCCTTAGAAGCCCTTGAGGGTGAACCGTGAAAATCTTGATAGGATTGATCCTTAACTCTGCTGTGATCTAGGGTCAGACCTAACATGGCAGCAATTCTTTAATGTTTGGGAGTCAAACAGATTATGAACAGTGCCATTTTCATGGATGTGGCCGGTGCATCTGGATCATCGGGATTATCTCTGTTTACCCTGGTGTATGTCGTCGGATTTATTGCCGCCGTCATTGGCGGTTCCGTCGCCTGGTATAACTCCAAACGTCCCCCCGGTTGGGAAGATGCCGAACGCCCTGATATCGTCCCGGATCTGAAAACCGACAGCCCCGATAGCCCCTCTGACGACAAGACGCAGTCTTAACTTCGAGATCCCTTGAATAAACCCCTTGAGGCACTCTGGGCCGTGATCGGCTTATTTCTCACCATCCTCGGTACGATGGTGGAGGCTTCCCTTGCCAATCCTTTGGCCGGCTGGGGCGATCGCGCTAGTTCTACCATTTCCCTCGGAGTTACCTACCAAGTGGGAGCGGTGTTACTGGTGGGGTGTCTCGGGGGCAAAAATGCTGGGGCCTTGTCGCAAATTGCCTATCTCTGTTTAGGCTTAAGTCCTTGGTTTCCGGTCTTTACTCAAGGAGGAGGGTTGAGCTATCTGGCCCATCCCTCCTTTGGCTATCTCCTCGGTTTTATTCCGGGGGCTTGGCTTTGCGGTTGGTTGGCCTTTCACCGACGTCGCCGTTTGGAACTGTTGGCCCTAAGCTGTCTGTTAGGCTTGCTGACCGTGCATCTGGTGGGATTGCTCTATTTACTACTAAGTCAAGGGGCTTCGGGGGAATTCGGACGCTTGGTTTTACAGTATTCTTGGTATCCCTTACCGGGCCAGTTGGCGATCGCCTGTGCGGCGGCGGTTCTCGCCTATGTCCTGCGGCTGTTACTCTTTTATTAACCTAGATCGATTGCACGTTAACGTTCGAGGATTATGGCTGGACATAGTAAGTGGGCCAATATCAAACGACATAAAGCCCGCGTTGATGCTGCCAAAAGCAAAGTCTTTACGCAACTTTCTCGCGAGATTATTGTGGCTGCTCGTCAGGGCCTCCCTGATCCTGAAGCGAATTTTCAATTGCGCAACGCCGTGGCCAAAGCGAAGGCGGCGGGGATTCCCAATGATAATATCGATCGCGCGATCGCCAAGGGAGCGGGTAATCTCGGCGGGGAGGATGACTATGAAGCCATCCGCTATGAGGGCTATGGCCCCGGTGGTGTCGCCGTGTTAATCGAAGCCCTCACTGATAACCGTAACCGCACGGCGGCGGATATTCGCGTCGCGTTTAGTAAAAATGGCGGTAACCTCGGGGAAACGGGCTGTGTCAGTTGGATGTTTGCCCATAAGGGGGTGATTACTCTCGCCGGAGAGATTGATGAAGATCAGCTTCTCGAAGCCTCATTAGAAGCGGGGGCGGAAAGTTATGAACTCCTAGACATCAATGAGGATGTCCCCGGTGCAGACATCTACACGGCCATTGAAGATCTCGAACAAGTCAGTAATCACCTCGAAGCCGCTGGGTTTAACGTCCAACAAGCCGAGTTACGCTGGTGTCCCGGTAATAGTCTTGAGGTGACCGATGAGAATCAGGCGCGATCGCTGCTTAAAATGATGGATGCTCTCGAAGATCTCGACGATGTGCAAAGTGTCACCTCGAACTTTGAGATGTCCGACGAACTACTCGAAAGCCTCAGCATCATAACCAACTAATCCCAACCACTATTCACTATTCACTATTAACTATTCACTATAAAAACCATGGTCTTAGCAAAACGGATTCTCCCCTGTCTGGATGTGAAAGCAGGGCGAGTCGTCAAGGGTGTGAATTTTGTCGATTTACAAGATGCGGGTGATCCGGTGGAGTTGGCTCAGGCCTACAATCAGGCGGGGGCTGATGAGTTAGTCTTTCTCGATATCACCGCCACTCACGAGGAACGGGATATTATTCTCGATGTGGTCTATCGCACTGCTGAACAGGTGTTTATTCCCCTCACCGTTGGCGGTGGGATTCAATCCTTAGAGGGCATTAAAAAATTGTTAAGAGCCGGGGCCGATAAGGTGAGTATCAACTCAGCAGCGGTTCGGGACCCGGAGTTGATTAACCGCGCTAGCGATCGCTTTGGCAATCAATGTATTGTGGTGGCGATCGATGCCCGTCGCCGTGAGGACCCGAGCCATCCGGGCTGGGATGTCTATGTGCGCGGCGGCCGGGAAAATACGGGCCTCGATGCGATCGCCTGGGCCGAGGAAGTCACCCAACGGGGGGCCGGCGAACTCCTCGTTACCAGTATGGATGCCGATGGCACTCAGGCCGGCTATGACCTAGAATTAACCCGAACCATCGCCGATCGCGTCGAAATTCCCGTCATTGCCTCTGGAGGCGCCGGAAATTGCCAACATATCTATGAAGCCTTCTGCGAAGGCAAAGCCGAAGCCGCTCTCCTCGCCTCCCTGCTGCATTACGGCCAGTTGAGCGTAGCCGAGATTAAGAAATATTTAGACGAGCATCGGGTCCCCGTGCGCCAATTGAGTGACCCAAACGAGGGGTAAACCCAGAGTTAAGAAGGGATTGACCGCCTAAAAATCGCCCCAAGAGAACCGGTGTCCACTAGATTCTTGTGTTAAGATATGCAAAGTAAATGAACAACGATCGCACCAAACTCATGATCGTCATTCTGTTCATCGTGGTTGGACTGGTCGCCTGGTCGCTCCACCTTATGCAAGAAGCTGTTGAACACCAGGAATTTTCCTTGATGTTAGCAGGAACGCTCGTGGCCGCCGCCGCTGCTGCCATGATGACCGTCTATTTCCTGATGAGCCATTATGTCGGCTATCTCAATCAGATGCCCTGTACGTGATTGACCCCAAAACATGAACCCCAAAACTCAGAAAAATCCTCCTTAGGGGTTGACACTCTCCGAAAACCGAGCCATAATAGATTTCGCTCACGTGAGCTGCTCTGGGGCTATAGCTCAGTTGGTAGAGCACCTCAATGGCATTGAGGGGGTCAGCGGTTCGAATCCGCTTAGCTCCATACCCGAAAGCGCCGACCTCTATTTGGAGGTCGGCGCTTTCAGCTTAAAGAGTCTAAAAACCATCGAGTCCTCAATCGCCGCATCCTCATCAACTCAGACCGGCGCAAACTTCGTTAACATCAAGAGTAAGCGTTTCGAGGTCAACCTTAGTTGCCAGGTAGAGTTTTGTATGTGGTCTGCGATCGCCTCATGGTCTGTGTTCCTTGCCTACATCCCTCACGGTCACTGCTACCTTTGGGAACCGTCTCTCGTTAGACTACATGCCATCAGTGACAGCCTGATTGTCCTGAGTTACTACTCCATTCCCCTCATCCTCATTTACTTCAGTCGTCAACGGGAAGACCTCCCCTTTCACAACATCCTCTGGCTCTTTAGCGCCTTCATCCTCGTCTGCGGAACCTCTCACTTGCTCGAAATTTGGACCCTCTGGCATCCAGATTACTGGCTATCGGGCAGTATCAAAGCCCTAACCGGCATCATTTCCCTCTACACCGCCCTTAGCCTCATTTCCTTCGTTCCCAAAGCCTTAAGCCTACGTAATCCCCAAGAACTCGAAGATCTCAACCAGCAACTCCAGGACGAAATTCAGCAGCGGCAAACCATTGAGGCCCAACTCAACCAAATTCTCCAAGGAACTGGAGCCGTCACCGGCCAGGAATTCTTCACCGCCCTCGTCGAACATTTAGCCGATACCTTACGAGTGCGACAAGTCTGTCTCGCCGAATACAGCGACCAACCACCAGACTCCCTCACCAGCCTAGCTCTGTGGCGAGACGGATGCCTACAAAACAACATCACCTATGCCATCAGTGGTAGCCCCTGCGAACCCGTCGTGCGAGAGAAAGAACCACAATGGGTGGCCAACGCCGTTCAAGAGACATATCCCCAAGCCACCAGCATGAGGGCTATCAATGCCTGCGCCTATCTGGGGAGTCCTCTCTTAGACCGAAATCAGAACGTGATCGGCGTTTTGTGCATCCACCACGATCGCCCGTTACCTAACCCTGACACGACCCTCGCCATCCTGCAACTGTTTGCCATTCGGGCCGCCGCCGAACTCTTACGTCAACGGGCTGAACAAGCTCGCATTGAAGCCTACGACGGTCTCGAAGACAGTATCTCCAACGCCACCCAACGACTACGCGAACGCACCAACGAACTTATTGACGCCAATATCAGCCTCGAAAAAGAAATTCAGGATCGCATTAGCGCCGAAGCGGCCCTACGAGAAAGCGAAGAACGTTGGCAATTGGCGATTCAGGGCAGCAATGAGGGAATTTGGGACTGGGATATTAAAGGCGATCGCATCTTCTATTCCACCAGTTGGAAAAATATCCTTGGCTACAGCGACGACGAACTCCCCAACGACCCAGATATCTTCCTACAACTGGTGCATCCCGACGAAAAAGAAACCGTCAAACAGGCTCTGCTGGATCATCTCAACCGCAAAAGTCGCATTTACTCCCAAGAATTTCGGATGCGCTGCAAACAGGGAACCTACAAATGGATTCTCGCCCGTGGCCAAGCTCTATGGAACGAGACAGGAGAACCCGTCCGTATGGCCGGATCTCATACCAACATCCACGATCGCAAACGAGCCGAAGCCGCCCTGCGCGAAAGTGCCGCCCGAGAACGAGCCATCGCTCGGGCCATCGCCCGAATGCGCCAAACCCTCGATCTCGAAGATATCTTCAACGCCACCACCCATGAACTACGGGACGTTCTCAACTGCGATCGCGTTCTCGTCTACCGCTTCTTTCCTGATTGGAGTGGAACCTATGTTGCCGAATCTGTCAACCCTCCCTGGGATGGTTTGATCGAAACCGCCAACCAAGACGCCAACCTCACGCGCGTCGCCGTTCAACGCCTCGACTGTAGCGCCAGCGAACTCGAAAGCAACGATAATCTCGTCCAAGATACTTATCTACAAGAAAACTCCGGCAATCCTTACCGAGATGGTAAAACCTATCGAGCCGTCACCGACATCTATGAGGCCGGTTTCGATGACTGTTATCTCAATCTACTTAAGCAACTGCAAGCCCGAGCCTATGTTGTTGTGCCCATTTTCTGCGGCAAGTTGCTCTGGGGACTCCTCGCCATCTACCAAAACGGCGAACCGCGCCATTGGAGTCAAGGCGATATCAAAATTGCTCTACAGATTAGTAACCAGTTGGGAGTTGCTGTTCAACAAGCCGAACTGCTGGCTCGTACTCGTCAACAAGCCCTAGAACTTCAGCAAGCCAAAGAAGCCGCCGACAGTGCTAACCGCGCCAAAAGTGAATTTTTGGCTAACATGAGTCATGAACTGCGAACTCCACTCAATGCGATTTTGGGCTTCTCACAACTCTTGCAACGTCGAGGCTTGTCGGAGACAGAGCAACGTCAATACCTCAAAACCATTTTATCGAGCGGTGAGCATCTTCTGGGTCTGGTGAATGAAGTCTTGGAGATGTCTAAAATTGAGGCCGCACAGGTAACGTTAACTTATCATGACCTAGATTTATATGCTCTCCTTGATGGTCTCCACCGCGTCCTCAAACTGAAAGCTCAACGCCAAAATCTTGATCTATTTTTTGATGTATCCCCGGAAGTCCCTCGTTACATTAAAGGAGATGAACGCAAGTTACGACAGGTGTTACTCAATTTACTGGGGAATGCCCTCAAGTTTACTGAACAGGGATTTGTCAGCTTAAGTGTTACCCGAGTTGACCGCGATTCATATTCCCCCTCGGAAACGTTAACGGGGCGATCGCAGCTGCGTTTTGCTGTTGAAGACACCGGATCAGGGATTGACGCCAAAGAAATCGACTTACTTTTTCAACCCTTTAGCCAAACCAATTCCGGACTACAATCTCGGGGAGGAACCGGTTTGGGACTCTCGATTTCCCAACAGTTTATTCGTTTAATGGGAGGCGAGATTCAGGTTAGCAGTACCGTCAAAGTTGGGTCTTGTTTTAGTTTTGAAATTCCCGTTGATCTGGGATCGGTTAATGAAGTGCAGCGACAATCACGACTCCCGGGTCAAGTTAAACGTTTGACTCCTGGGCAACGAGAGTATCGTATCCTAGTAGTTGAAGACGAACCCACTAACCGACTGCTGCTCGTTGAGTTTCTCAAAACGATCGGCTTTCAAGTCCGGGCGGCGAATAACGGTCGTCACGCTGTGGAAGTTGCCCCAGAATGGAAACCTGATTTAATCTGGATGGACATGAGGATGCCGGAACTCAACGGTTATGAGGCAACACCGCAAATTAAGGCTCTCCCCGAATGTCAAGATACGATTATCATCGCCTTGACGGCCAGTGCCTTTGAAGAAGAACGGTCCGCAATTTTAGCCTCTGGGTGTGATGATTTTACCCGCAAACCCTTCCGGGAGGTAGAGATTTTGGCGAAGATGCAGCGATATCTTGGAGTGGAATATGACTATGAGGGGGACTTGCAGGAACTCAGCGAACCTGAAGAACTCGATTTTTTTCAAACCCGAGAGGCTCCGTTCAACTTTACTCACTCCACCACTTCGATGACTCCAGATTCTGAACAGATGCAAGCATGGATCTCAACCTTACCTAAATTGGTTGTTGAGCAACTACACCAAGCGGCATTAGAAGGTAGTGATGATAAAATTTTAGATTTGTTAGTGGCTTTAAATGAGAGCGACTCGGGCTGTTGTGATCTGCTTAAAAGTTGGGCGCAAGATTTTCGCTTTGATCGCATTTTAGAGCTGATGCAATGCGCTCAACACTTGTAATTTGCGTCATTCGCGTCATTCGCGGCAATGCCCTTTTAAAATTCCCTTGATTGAGTTGTAACATCAATAGCGACCCTGATGAAAGATACACCGAAAGACCTCGAACAAGCTGATATTCTCATTGTTGATGATACGCCAGAAAATTTACGACTCTTGTCGAATATGTTGTCTCGACGAGGTTATCGAGTCCGTAAGGCAATTAGTGGCTCGATGGCGTTAACGGCGGTGGAAACCTTAGCCCCGGATTTGATTTTGCTCGATATTATGATGCCGGATATGGATGGCTATGCCCTCTGCGATCGCCTCAAAGCTGAGCCACGCACTCGTGATATCCCGGTGGTCTTTCTCAGCGCCCTCAATGACGTGTTTGACAAGGTCAAAGCCTTTACCGTAGGAGGGGCAGATTACATCGCTAAACCCTTCCAAATTGAGGAGGTTTTAGCGCGGGTTCATCATCAGTTACGCATTAAATCTGGAGAACGAGAAATTCGTCAACTGAACGCTCATTTAGAGCAGCGCGTCGATGAACGTACCCGTCAATTACGGGAGCGAACCGCACAGTTAGAATCAGCGAATCGTCAGTTACTTGAGGAGATTAGCCAGCGGGAGCGCATTCAAAAACGTCTCAAGTATTTGGCGTTTCACGATCGCCTCACCAATTTACCCAATCGGGCACAGTTTGAAATTAAACTGACTGAATCCCTAGAAGAACACAAAACGGGTTCAGATTTGGCGGTGTTGTTTATTGACTGCGATCGCTTCAAAGTTGTCAACGATTCTTTAGGTCATGCTGTCGGGGATGAATTGATTAAATCTCTAGCTCATCGACTACGAGATAGCTTAGATGACGAGGTGATTGTTGCCCGTTGGGGAGGGGATGAATTTGTGGCATTAGTCTATCAAGATAATCATTCAGATGTCATGAATATGGCTCAGGAGCTATTAAGTGTCTTATCGGAACCCCACCAACTCTCTCGTCATGAAGTTTTTGTTAACACCAGTATTGGTGTCGCCTTTGCCCTGAGTGATATTTCCCCGGAAGAACTACTACGAAATGCCGATGCTGCCATGTATCGAGCCAAAGCACTTGGGGGCAATCGCTATCACTTATTCGATCCCGTTTTGCATGAAGAAGCCTTAGAACGATTGGCCTTAGAAAATGACCTACGTTACGCCTGCGATCGCCAGGAATTTCAAGTATACTATCAACCAATCTTTAATCTACAAACTGGTGATATCTTTGGCTTTGAAGCCCTACTACGCTGGCATCATCCTCAACGGGGTTGGGTCTCTCCCTCTGAATTTATCCCCAGCATTGAAGAAACAGGACTCATTGATCAAATCGGTGAATGGGTGTTAGAAGAAGCCTGTCAACAACTGAAACGCTGGCATGAAGACTGGAATCTACCCCTCGTGATGAGTGTCAATCTGTCAGTGCGTCAATTCGCTCAGCCCGACTTTTTAGATCAAGTCGATCGAGTTCTCAAAACCACAGGAATTGAACCCAAATTTCTCAAATTAGAAATCACAGAAACAGCACTCATGGAAAATTCCAAATCTACTCTCTCCATCCTAAAACAACTCAAATCTAGGGAGATTCAAATTAGTATTGATGACTTTGGCACAGGGTACTCATCCCTGAGTTATCTCCAAACCTTTCCAGTTGACACCCTTAAAATTGACCGAGCCTTTATCCAAGGCATGAGTGAGTCTTCCGATGGAAAAGGGTTGATTCCCGCAATTCTTAACTTAGCCAGCGCTACACATATTGAAACAATTGCCGAAGGAATTGAAACGATCGAGCAGCAAACTATGTTACGAAACCTTGGCTGTAACTTTGCCCAAGGCTATCTCTTTTCTCGTCCCCGTCCCGCCTCAGAACTCCACCCTAGCCGTATCAACTTTCCCCGCTAACCTGATTGCAGTATCCCCTCGTCCCTAGACCCCTACAAAAATGCCCCAGTTTGACAGACAACCCATCAAAGCTGGAGCAATGTATCGAGTGCTCGGCTTCAGTCAAAAACTCCGACTCAGGAGCCACCGCTGAGGGAGGGACTTGTGCGTGAACTACCGAACGCGCTCATCAAAGATTACAGCGTCGGCTTCCTACCCAAAGAAGCGCCTCCAAGTTAAAACTTTTTGGTCTTACCTTCTGGCGAT
>LJZT01000116.1 GCA_001314905.1 Phormidium sp. OSCR | reverse complement strand
GCGTTGGCTCCACGATTCTACCACATATTTTTAGTCAAAATTCATCTCACCGCTAAGCCTTCGGCTCTAACGGGAGTCTTCTTTTGACATTTAAGATAAGATATTGACTCCAAGATCATCCACATCAAAGCAGTAATCCCAACACCCTATGGCTCAGCAGTATCGCATCACTCTGTTACCCGGCGACGGCATTGGTCCCGAAATCATCACCGTTGCCGTCGAAGCCTTAACCGTCATCGGCAAACAATTCGACTTAGACTTTAGCTTTCAAGACGCCCTCATCGGCGGTTCTGCCATCGATGCCACAGGAACCCCTCTCCCCGACGAAACCCTCGAACTCTGCCGCAACAGTGACTCGGTGATGCTGGCAGCCATCGGTGGGTACAAATGGGATAACTTACCCCGCCACCAACGCCCCGAAACCGGACTCCTAGGGCTACGGGCGGGGTTAGGCTTATTTGCCAACCTACGCCCCGCTACCATCTTGCCTCAACTCATCGATGCCTCGACGTTGAAACGAGAGGTAGTTGAAGGGGTTGATATCATGGTGGTTCGCGAACTTACCGGCGGTGTCTATTTCGGCCAACCCAAAGGAGTGTTTGAAACCGAAACGGGCGAACAGCGGGGGGTGAACACCATGGCTTATACCGCCTCAGAAATCGATCGCATCGGGAAAGTGGCCTTTGAAACGGCCCAAAAACGGGGCGGAAAACTCTGTTCCGTCGATAAAGCCAACGTCTTGGAAGTCTCGCAACTCTGGCGCGATCGCATCATCGCCCTATCCGCCGACTATCCCGACGTGGAACTCTCCCATCTCTACGTCGATAACGCCGCCATGCAGTTAGTACGCGCCCCTAAACAGTTTGACACCATCGTCACCGGCAACCTCTTTGGCGACATTCTCTCCGACGCCGCCGCCATGTTAACCGGCAGTATTGGGATGTTACCTTCGGCTAGTTTAGGGGCAGATGGCCCCGGCGTGTATGAACCCGTCCATGGTTCAGCCCCCGACATCGCCGGCCAAGACAAAGCCAATCCTCTGGCTCAAGTGTTGAGTGCTGCCATGATGTTGCGCTACGATCTCAATCAACCTGAAGCGAGCGATCGCCTCGAAAAAGCCGTCATGACCGTGTTAGATCAGAACTATCGCACCGGAGATATCATGTCTGAAGGCATGAAACTCGTTGGCTGTAAAGAAATGGCCGATGTTCTCCTGGCCGCCCTAGAAAACTAGCCCCACCCCCACATCGGAAGCCGAGTTTCTCCGAGAAACCCGGCTTCTCGCCGACTCCCATCCCCATGAAACATCTCTCCCTTAACACCATCCCCCCAGAAGGCGTCTCCCACAATCCCAACATTCGCAAACAAGTCATGTTGCGCAACGGGGATTTGCCCCATTTAACCAACTTTTCCCAAGCCCGATTTGCCCCTGGACAAATCGCCCCCGGTCATTGCCATGACAATATGAGTGAAGTCTTCTTCGTCGAATCCGGTTCAGGAACTATTACGATTGACGGACAAGCCTATCCCCTCGAACCCGGAACCTGTGTGGCTGTAGATATTGGAGAAGTCCATGAAATCGCCAACACTGGAGAGGGAGAACTGGTCCTGACCTATTTTGGTTTGCAAGTTAACCGCTGAATATCCTAGGCTGAAGCTGGACTATCCATCACCCTGAACGCCAAACCTTAGAATGCCCATGTGGGAGCAAATCGCCGCCGAGATTAGCCAAGCCACCGGAGAACCCTTCAATATCTCCCAAAATCGCTCTGTTGGTGGAGGCTGCATCAATCAAAGCAGTACCCTATCCGACGGGAACCGCACTTTTTTTATTAAACTCAACCAGGCTTCAGCCCTAGAGATGTTCGTGGCTGAGGCGGTGGGGGTTAAGGAAATGTGGCAAACGCACACCATTCGCGTTCCTAAACCCATTTGTTGGGGAACTGCTGGTAACTCTGCCTATTTGGTGATGGAATATCTGGAGTTACAAGGCCGGGGTGGGGGATCTCAGGTGTGGCAAGAGATGGGGCGCAAGTTGGCCCAGATGCACCGAACCGGAACTCGCGATCGCTTCGGCTGGGATCGCAGCAACACTATCGGGGCTACGACTCAAATGAATCCTTGGACTGAGGATTGGGCTGAGTTCTTCGCTGAACATCGCATCGGCTTTCAACTGCGTCTGGCGGCCCGCAAAGGAATGCGCTTTACTGGGGCTGATGAGTTAATGGCGAAGATTCCCCAACTTTTAGCGGGCCATAAGCCAATTTCCTCGATTGTTCATGGTGATCTCTGGGGAGGGAATGCTTCGGTGACAGCCGATGGGGAACCGGTCATTTTTGACCCTGCAACCTATTACGGCGATCGCGAAGTCGACATCGCCATGACAGAACTGTTCGGAGGCTTCCCCGCCGCGTTTTACCAGGGCTACAACGCCGAATGGCCCCTAGACGAAGGCTACGATCGCCGTAAAACCCTCTACAACCTCTATCACATCATCAACCACTACAATCTCTTCGGCGGCGGCTACGGCAGTCAAGCCCAAAGCATGATTCGCACATTATTAGGATAAACGAACCGAGAGCAAACCACTACCAGTCCACCCTCTTGCCCCTTGCCATCCCCTCTTGGGAGGGGTTAGGGGTGGGTTATGCCCCTTGCCTTCTTCCCCCCTATTAACTATTCACTATTAACTATTCACTATTAACTATTCCCCGTTCCCCGTTCCCTCACTCCACCGTATAGCCAGCTTCAGTAATCACCGACTTCACCGTCTCATCGGGCTGTTTTGTCTCAATAAAGACCAACTTCGTCTCTAAATTGGCGCGAACTTCGGCCGTCGCGTCCAACTTCTGAATCGCCTGAGTAATGGTACTCGCACAAGCCGCACAAGCCATATCCGGGACTTTTACTTCAATTGCCATCGTTCACAAACTCCAAATCTTCGGTAACACCATCTTTAACACCATCTTAGGATGAGACGGCCGCCAGTTGACTCTTCAGCAGTCCTTGAAACAAGCCTAAGCCATCGGTTGCTCCCAATTGTGCGTCGGCGGCCCGCTCGGGGTGAGGCATCATGCCTAGCACATTGCCTGCATTATTGCAAATCCCTGCAATATTATTTAATGAACCATTGGGATTTCCCGCCTCATCCACCGCACCCGAGGGACTACAGTAGCGAAAGAGAACCCGGCCTTGGTCTTCGAGTTGGGCTAAGGTATCGGCATCAGCATGATAGCGTCCTTCGCCGTGGGCGATGGGCAAGGTAATCTGGGTCCGATCGCCATAGCCTTGAGTCCAGGGGCAATCATGACGTTCAATGGTCAGGGGGATGCGATCGCAGATAAAATGCAAATCCCGATTGCGAACTAAGGCCCCTGGGAGTAATCCCACTTCCGTGAGAATTTGGAAACCATTGCAAATGCCTAAAACAGGTTTACCGGCCTGGGCATGATCGAGAACTGATCGCATAATGGCCGAAAAGCGAGCGATCGCCCCACAGCGGAGATAGTCCCCATAACTAAATCCTCCTGGAACCACCACCACATCGATATCCGACAAATCCGTATCCTGATGCCAGACTTTGCGAGTGGGCTGTTTGAGGATATCTTGGGTGACGTAGACAACATCGCGATCGCAGTTAGAGCCAGGAAAGACAATGACACCGAATCTCATGCTGTTACTCCTTCAGATAGTGATTCTGTCACCGCCTGAACCTCAAAGCGATAGTTTTCAATGGTTGGATTAGCCAGTAGGCGATCGCACATTTGATCCACCTGTTGCTTCGCGTCAGCGTCATCCGTCGCCGTAACCGTCAGTTCGACATACTTTCCGATGCGGACTCGTTCAACTCCTGTAAACCCGAGTTGTTGTAGTCCCGACTGCACCGCTGTCCCGGCCGGATCTAACACCGAAGGGCGCAGAGTGACATAAATTTGAGCTTGATAAGTTTGACTCACGGCAATGATCAAATGCTTGGCACAATGGTAGTAGAGGGGTAGTGGAGAGCTACCTAATCTACGTTACCGTATCGCGTCCCCCAACGATCCACATTTAGCTCCTGAGATTTTGTTCATGAAAACCCGTCGCACCCGTTCCCAAGAAAAAATTATCACCTTGCTCAATACTCAAGGGCGATCGCTCTCCGCCCAAGATATTTATGTCAAATTACGCCAGCAAAAGCAAAGTATGGGGTTAGCGACGGTGTATCGTTCTCTGGAGTCCCTCAAACTCGAAGGGTTAGTTCAAGTGCGCACCCTCGCTAGTGGTGAATCCCTCTATAGTTCCCGCCAGCAAGACAAACATCATCTCACCTGTCTCCAATGTGGGACATCGATTCCCATCGGGGAATGTCCCGTCCATGATCTCGAACATCGCCTACAAGACAAGCATCAGTTCAAGATTTTCTACCATACCCTAGAGTTCTTCGGACTCTGTGACACCTGTCTCGAACAAGATCCCCCCGATTAGGCAGATCCCTTAACTGTGATCTTAATCACCGAGACTGGGGGAAATGACGCACAGGGGACCTAGCGTTCTCATCACCCTTCAAGGCTTAGGGGTATCACCGAGTTTGACGAAATGCGTCACGGTCGTGACGGAGCAGATCGCCGATAGTAGTGTTGACCCCATTGAACTCTCGGTTAAGATGATGCCCACTCAATTCAAATTTCCCCATAACTCGGTTGATGATCTATTTGCTCACATTTGGCAATCTGGGTATGTCAGCCTTCAGGCCCGCCATGTTCTGCGGAATCTCCTATTGGAAGAAGCCTACACCCAAGACGAGCAAGCCACCATCGATCGCCTACTCTATGCTGTTCGACGAGGCTGGCTCAAAGTCCAGTCCTAGGTTGCCTTTTACAGCTTATCTCAGACATTACTATCTCGTTGATAACAGCCCGACTGGCTTCTGTTATCTCCCCAAGAGTCCCCTGAGTGGGGCGATCGCCAAAAAAAGGGACAGCCCCAATCGAGGTTGTCCCTTCTTCAAATTTGTTTTGTTTTCAAGTTTGTTTTCAAGCTTGCTTTCAAAGATGCGGAACCCGGGACTTGAACCCGGAAGTCCTAAGCGAACACTAGAACCTGAATCTAGCGCGTCTACCAATTCCGCCAGTTCCGCGTATTTAGGGTTTGCGGCTTTTTCATCCGCGATTTACCATTATTTAGGATGTTATGGAATTTGTCAACCCCATTGAGCAAGTTTCTTGTCAGGACGGGTCGCTGTTTCGCTAAAATTGAAAGCAACTCGCCAGGGTCTTCGCCGAGAGAGCGTCTTGACGGAGAGGGTGAGGGAGGCTCATTATCGCTGACACCCCCCTCTCAGGTCAATTCAGGTCAATTCAATTCAGGTCAATTCAATTCAACTTGTCCATTAATGAGTCATGACAAGTCAACCCTCCTTTATTTCGCCGCGTCGGTGAGTTGCGTCAACACCTGATTAGAACGGTTCACAAACTGCTTCATTCCGTCGGCGTCAAAGCCTTTCTGAGACATCAACGCCAAATCATAGACATGATGACAAATCAGATTGGCTAACTCCGACGAAGGCGAACCCTCACTGGTGACGATTCCACCCTGGGCGATGTTGGCCAAATTCTGAATCATCGGGTGTGCGGTGTTCACCACCAAAATATGCTCATCGGGGAAGTCCGACTGTTCCTGCTGTAACAGGGCCGTCATA
This sequence comes from Phormidium sp. OSCR, assembly GCA_001314905.1. Taxonomy (GTDB): domain Bacteria; phylum Cyanobacteriota; class Cyanobacteriia; order Cyanobacteriales; family Geitlerinemataceae; genus Sodalinema. The sequence continues at coordinate 8,436 of LJZT01000116.1, read as the reverse complement.
TCCCGCAGACGACGCATGGCTTCGGGGAGTAACACCATAGCTGGGGGAGAGGCTTGAGCGTTATCCCCTTTCAAGGATTCGGTGCGAATGGTGAGTTTGGGTTTGTTGAGGGCCGTCTCAAACAACTCTTTGACTTGTTCGCTGCGGGTTTTGTTGGTGTTGGGGTCAACGATTTCGCTGTCTGAGTCGCCGCTGACGAGGTTCTCATCGAGTTCTGAGTCAACTCGGGAGAACTTGACGTCGGAATGGTCCCGTTCGAGGTAGCTGATAAAGTGGGTATCGATGAAGGAGTCGAGGAAGAGAACTTCTAACCCTTGGTTTTTGTGGAGTTCGACATAGGTGGCTTGGGTGACAGAATCGGAACAATAGTAAACGCGGTTCTCATGGCGGTCTTTGTTGCGTTCGAGATACTCGGCGAGGGTGGTGTAAGATTCGCCGTTTTGAGTGATTCCTCCCTCGGCGGTACCGTCGTCGGCGTTTACATCTTGCCAAGCATCGCCTTCGGTTTCGACTTGTACGCTGGCGGTGTCGCTTTCACCTGAACTTAAGTCAGCGGTGGTTTTATAGATGATGATGTCCTCAATTTGCTTCCTGAACTTCTCATCGTTGATGTAGCCAAATTTGACAAAGGTGCTTAGGTCTTTCCAACATTTGAGATACTGGGGCTTGTCTTCTTTGTAGAGTTCTTTGAGGCGATCGGCCACTTTTTTGGCGATAAAGTCGGCGATTTTACGGACTTTGCGATCGACTTGTAGGGCGCTACGGGAGACGTTCAGGGGAATGTCGGGACTGTCGATGACGCCGCGCATGGGCATCAGGAATTGGGGGACAATTTCTTCGCAATGGTCGCTAACAAAGACATGGTTGCAGAAGAGTTTGATGTTTCCCTTGGTGACATCCACATCGGGTTTTAGTTTGGGAAAGTAGAGGATGCCGTTAATTTCAAAGGGATAGTCGGTTTTGAGGTGAACCCACAGCAAAGGTTCATCTTGGAAGGGGTAGAGATAGCGATAAAATTCTAGGTAATCGTCGTCGGTGAGATTGCTGGGAGATTTGCGCCAAATGGCAGGTTGTTCGTTGAGGATTTCCCCTTCAAATTCGATGGGGACGGGCATGAAGTCGCAGTAGGTTTTCACCAACTGGCGGATGCGAGGGGATTCGAGATATTCGGTTTCTTCGTCTTGGAGGGTGAGGGTGATGGTGGTTCCGACTTCTTGGCGATCGCTTTCGGTGAGTTCAAATTCTGGGGAACCGTCGCAAGTCCAATGGACGGCTTCTGCACCCTGTTTGTAGGATAAAGTATCGATTTCGACGGTTTTGGCAACGATGAAGGAGGAATAAAAGCCTAATCCGAAGTGACCAATAATGGGTTGATCGGCGCCGCCGCTATATTTTTGGACAAATTCTTCGGCGCTGGAGAAGGCAACTTGGTTAATATATTTTTTGACTTCATCGGCGGTCATGCCGATGCCGTTATCGCTAATAGATAGGGTTTGGTTGTCTTTATCGGCTTTGATGACAATTTTGGGATGGTCGGTGTCGCCATCAAATTCTCCGGCGTAGGAGACCATTTTGAGTTTTTCAATGGCATCTACGGCGTTGGAGACGAGTTCCCGCAAAAAGATTTCATGGGCTGAATACAGCGACTTTTTGATGATGGGAAAGATATTCTCGGTATGGATTGTAATGTTGCCTTTTTCGAGGACAGTCATAATAGTTTTATGAGGATTGACAAGGGAATAAAAGGGATGGCATAAGCCTATTCTGATCCTGACGGGAGTTGGTTAAAACGACAAGTGGGGAATTGCGAACTTTTCGTGCAATTCCCCAACGGGTTGAGTTCGGATTTCCTCACTTGGCGATGGTGACGGAGGAAATCTTAGTAATGGGTTCCGGTTTTGCGGTGGTGGACGGCGGTTTGGATGTCTGGCTCAAAGACGTTCCCGGCGGCGACGGTGGCGTAGACGAGCCAATGGTCGCCACATTCCATGCGCCGTTGCACGGTACATTCGAGATAGGCGATCGCCTCTTCTAAGATGGGTGAGCCATTCTCAGCGTCACGGGTTTCGACTCCCGCAAATCGGTCTTCGCCGGGGGTAAAGGGTTTGAGAAAGTGCTTCATTAGGCCTAAATGTTTACCTTCGCCGAGGATATTCAGGGCGAAGGGACTCCCTTGATAGAGGAGGGACTCGATCGCCCGCTCTTTGGCCACGGCCACGGTTAAGCCGGGAGGACTGAAGGTGGCTTGGGAGACCCAAGATGCTAACATTGCACTTGACAAGTCACCCTGTTTTGTGGTAAGCACGCACAGCGACCCCACTAAACGCCCAACGGCCTGTTCGACGTTGCTGGCAGGTTCACGGCGGCTACGGACTTTTTTGGCTTTACGGATGGTTTGGGCGAAGTCGGTGCCGGCTTCTTCGCAGGTTTTGAGAATGACTTCAGTGGGTTTGAATTTGACGCGGATGGGGTCAAAGGCCAGTTGATAACCGCCATTGCGGAGTTTGCTCTCCAAGAGGTCGATGGCCTCGCCACTCCAACCAAAGGAGCCAAACACGCCGGCTGGGGTGGTTTTGGGAACGGTGGACAGAACAATACCTAGGGCCGTTTGAATTTGGGTGGGTGCATGGCCGCCGAGGGTAGGAGAGCCGATAATAAACCCAGAACAGGTCTCGACAATCTGCTGGATGTCTTCCGGGGGGGTGACTTCGCAGTTGATGGCTTCGACGTTGACTCCGGCTTTGGTGAGTCCTCGGGCGATGGCCTGGCCGATGGTAGCGGTGTTTCCATAGGCGGAGGCGAATAGCAAGGCCACGGTAACGTCTTTATCTTTCTGTTCGGCACTCCACTGGCGATAGGATGCCGTTAAATCTCGCATTCCATCGCGGACAATGGGGCCGTGGGCAGGTGCATAGAAGCGAATGGGAGGAAGGGACGCCAGTTTTTCCAGGGAGGTGGCCACTTGGCGGGCGTTAGGCGCCATGAGACAGTCGAAGTAGTAACGGCGATCGTTGGCGTACACCGATGAGCCTTCGTCGAAGACTTGGTCGCCGCAGACATGAGCGCCGAAAAACTTGTCGGTATAGAGGATTTGGGTTTTGGTGTCGTAGGTGGCCAGTCCATCGGACCAGCGAGGGGTGGGAATGGGGGTGAATAACAGGCGATGGCCTTGGCCGAGGTTGAGGGTTTCTTCTCCCCGCATGACTTTGATTTTGGCGCTATAGCCTTCGTCGGCGAGGAAGGACCGCAGGGCGATCGCCCCTGGGTTGGAACAGACAAAGGTCAGTTTGGGGGCAATATCGAGCAAGGCTTTGAGGGTAACGGCCCGATTGGGGTTGACATGACCCAAAATCACATAGTCAATTTTGTTGACATCTACCCGGTCTTTTAAGGTTTGCAAAAAAATAGGGGTAAACGATTCTCCGGGAGGGTCAATTAGGGCGGTTTTGTTACTTTCGATGAGATAGGTGTTGGCGGTGGTTCCTCGTTGGCGAGCGTATTCGATTTCGAAGCGGAGTCGTCCCCAAGTGCGCGATCGCAAAATTCGCGTATTTTCGGCAATGGGTAAAACTTGTACGTCTCTCGGTTTGTCAGTCATGGGAGGAAGGGAACAGGGAACAGGGAACAGGGAACAGGGAACGGGGATAACCCACCCCTGACCCCTCCCAGGAGGGGAAGGGAACGGGGGTTTCCCTAGTTCTGGGGGGTTAGTAATGGTTGCCGACTTTGCGATGATGGACGGCGGTGAGGGATTCGGGTTTGGAGACGCGACCGTCTTCTACGGTGCTATAGACAATCCAATGATCCGAACATTCCATGCGGCTGGCGACGGTGCATTCTAAGTAGGCGAGGGAGTCAGCGAGTAATGGGGAGCCATTTTTGGCGGTTTGGGTGTTGACTCCGGCAAAGCGATCGGCACCGGGGGGAAAGCGTTTGAGAAAGTGCTTCATCAAATGCTGGTAGTTGCCTTCTTCGAGGACATTTAAGACAAAACTATCGCCAACTTGCATGAGGGATTCAATGGCTCGGTCTTTGGCCACGGCAATGGTTAAGCCAAGGGGTTTAAAGCTGGCTTGAGAGACCCACGAGGCGAGCATTCCACTGGTGATTTCTCCCTTTTTGGCGGTGATAATATAGAGTCCACCGCTTAAGCGACCGAGGGCTTTATCCAGGTCACTATCGAGGGCTTTCATCTTTTTGATGGCATCTTTGCGGGTCAGCAATTGAGCCATGTCGGTTCCGGCTTCTTCGCAGAGTTGATAGGTCCCTTGACTGGGGGTGTCGGTGATGCGGATGGGGGAAAAGCCGGGTTTGAGTTTGAGGTCGCGGAATTTGGTGACAATGGGGTCGATGGGTTCGTCGTCGCCGCCGTAACATTCAAAGATGCCAAAGGCTTGTTTCTCGTGAATGGCCGCAAAGAGGGTTCCTAGGGCGTCTAGGGTGGCTTTGGCGGTGTCTCCTGAGGCGGGAGGGGTTCCGAGGACAATTCCAGCGCAACGAGAGACGAGTTCGTGGACTTCTTGGGGATCGGCGGATTTGAGATCCATCATTTCTACGGCCACGCCGGCTTTGGTGATTCCGTGGGCGATCGCTTGGGAGAGGCGATCGCTATAGCCATAGTCGGAGATATAGAAGACGGCGACGCAAGTCTCGGCGTTGGCTTTTTCGTTACTCCAGTCCCAATAGCGTCCGGTGAGTTCGCTGACGTGATAGCGCAGAATGGGGCCATGGCCGGTGGCGATGGTTTGGATATCGCCGAGTTTTTTCATGCGTTTCATGGCGGAGATCACCGATCGCGCGTTGGGGGCCATGAGACATTCGTAGTAGAACCGGAAGTCGGGTTCGATGGGTTTGAGGTTCTCGTCGTAGGTGGCGTCGGAACAGTAGTGCATCCCAAACGCGTCGCAGGTGAACATGACCTGGGTTTTCTGGTCGTAACTGAAGATGGTGTCGGGCCAGTGCAGGTTTGGCGCGTTGACGAATTCGATGATATGGCCGTTTCCGAGATCGAGGGTGTCGCCGTTTTTGACGATCTGTTTCTCGAAGGGTTTATGAACCAGGTTTTCTAGGAATTGAATGGCGACTTTGGCCCCGACGACGGTGGCGTGGGGGGCCAGTTCCAGGACATCGCGCACGAGACCGCTGTGATCGGGTTCGGTGTGACTGATGATGAGATAGTCGATGTCTTGGGGGTTGATTTGTGCTTTGAGAGTATCGAGATAGAGTTGCCGAAATTTCTCGTGGGAGGTGTCTACGAGGGCGACTTTTTGGCCTCGGATGAGGAAGGAGTTATAGGTGGTCCCGTTTTGTAAGCCAAATTCAATGTCGAAGCGATCACGATCCCAGTCGAGGGAACGGATAGCAGTGGTGTCGGTGGCGACATCCTCGACTTGCATGGTGAGGCGTTTTTGGCTGGGAGCGGCGGCTACGACCATAGTGATGACCTCTCTTATTTTCGTTTTGTTATGGGTCTATTGTTACACACCTGTAACAATTTCAGGCATTAAAACAATCTATTGGTTGTATAAATGGAGGTAAGATGGTGGTTGATGTTATCCCCCCTGATGGTTGATGCACTGGCTGTTTTGGGCGTGTTTGCAAACTTTGTTCCAGAGGTCGGCCCGAGTTCCGGGGGGACCAAAGGAAAAGAGAACGCGATCGCCCATGGGGAGGGTTTGGATTTGCACCTTGCAAACTGGACAAGTTTGGCAATTTAACTCAGACATGGCACTAAAGAGGTTAGAGAATCGGATGCAGGGTTTCAGAACTCTCGTCGTTGAGGGGATTCATCTCCGAGAAGTCTTCTCCCCGTCCTGAGCGCAAAACGGCGGCTTCGTCTTCCATGGCGGCTTCGAGGTTGAGACTCTCGTCGTCGCTGTGGGGTTGGGGGTCGAGACGGTCTTCGTTGGGGAATGACTCGTCGTCTGAGGGATCTGTGCGCTGTAATAGGGGTGCGTCATCTTGGGAAAAGTCCTGAGACATCTCGTCGTCCTCCTGACCGGCTAAGGTGGGGGAGTCGGGGAGATAGGAGGGATGCTTGGGTTGATCTCGGTCGGGGGGAGTGAGTAAGACGGGATCGACTCCTAAGGAGGACTCAAGTGTTTCTAGGGGTTCGCTCATGGTTGTGGGGTAACGCTGATAACAACATCTTTTTAGAGATGGACGGGCGATCGCCTCAAGTTCATCTCTCTCGTTTGAATTTAAGTAGTTTTAAAGGTTTTGTTGAGGGTTTGGTCATGCAGACAACGAACTCAAAGGTCCGGGAAGGCTACTCGTCCGTTGCGCTCTATTATATCGCAGTCCTGTTCGGGGTTAGTCTTAAGAATTCTGCCGTGGGAAAGATTGACAGGCTCATACAAGGGTAGGCTATGATTGGCACTGATGAATCGAGGCGATCGCCATGGACGTTCACAGCAATCGTCACCAGTCCCTCTCTAAGGCAGAACAAGAGGCGCTTTCAGACCTAGCTAAACGAGCTAAGAAAGCGTTAGAGAATGGTGTGATTTCTCGCCAAGAGCGAGATGAAATTGTAGCGGAAATTTATGCTGATGGAAAGGTTTCCGTGGAGGAATGTGCAATCTTTCGCTCGATTCAGGAAAAGATTTGGCTTGGGGAAGTGATCATTGCTGAATGAAGGTGATTCAGTGATTGTTGCTTCTCTTTGGCAATTTTGAGTTGTCTTGACTGTTTAACACTTAATATTTGAGAGCGATAGTATTGACTATTGCCTTAAAACTTTATTTTTTGTGTATTGAATTGCATGATTTCGTAACATTACATTATTTCGTAACAAATAGGAGAATCAATTATGGATGGGCTAATGGTTTTGACCACTATATTGTGGGGATTCCTTGGTATTATTCTGCTTTACTTTGGCGTTCAACTTTTCGATAGACTTGACCCCATTGACTACCGTAGCCAAGTTGAACGAGGGAATCTAGCGGCTGGGGTCATTGTCGCGAGTATCATCCTGTCTTTGGCGGCAATTATCGTCAGTGTGATTATCACGTAACCGCAGTTAACGTATCAAACTCAGGATTGACGAACCCTAGACCGTAACAGACGGCTGTATCTGAGTAATTGCCATGACCCAAGAAGCGAACACCGATTATGATAGTCCCTGGAAGGAACTCCTAGAAGCAGATTTCCAACAGTTTATGGAGTTTTTCTTCCCCCAAGCGGCGCAACAAATCGACTGGGAACAACCGGTCATCTTCCTCGATAAAGAACTCCAGCAGGTCGTCCGCGACGCCGATTTAGGGAAACGGCTGGCCGATAAACTTGTGCAGGTGTCTCTCAAGCGGGGGGATGAAGTTTGGGTGTTGATTCATGTGGAGGTGCAGAGTCAACCCGAGTCGAACTTTGCCGAGCGGATGTTTTGCTATTATTACCGGATTCGCGATCGCTACTCCCGCCAAGTGGCCAGTTTCGCAGTTCTCGGCGATGAGCAACCCTCCTGGCGACCCCAACAGTTCAGCGATGAGTTATTTGACTGTCAAGTTGATTTCCGCTTCCCCATCGTCAAACTGCTGGATTACCGGAATCAGTGGGACCAGTTAGAAACCAGTGACAACGTGTTTGCCATTGTCGTCATGGCGCACCTCAAAACCCAAGAAACCCGTCATAATGGGAGAGAGCGCCAACGTTGGAAGTTTGCCCTCATTCGGGAACTCTATCAACGGGGTTTTGAGGCCGAGGAGGTCATTAGTCTCCTACATTTCATCGATTGGTTGATGAATCTCCCCGAAGAACTGGAACAGCAACTGTGGCAACAAGTTAATCGGTTACAGGAGGAACAACGTATGCAGTATCTGACCAGCTTTGAACGTCGCGCTAGACAGGAAGGTCTTGAACAAGGCATTGAACAGGGAGTTCGGCGAGGCAAGATTGAATTAATACGTCAACTGTTGAGTGAACGTCTGGGTTCTATTGATGCTCAGAGACAGTCTCGCTTAGACCAACTTTCCTCGGGTCAACTGGATGCTCTGGCGCGTCAACTGTTCCAATTCCAGAGTCTCGATGACCTGGATGGGTGGTTTGACAGCCTGGATTCCTAATGGCGAGTGCGTCCATCTCCTGGCCTTAACATCGGGGAAGATGGACGCATCATCAAGATTGAGAGGATGGTATCGGAGACATTAAACGTCGGTTTTGCGCCAGCCTTGGGCCGTTCAATTAGTTCACTTCGGAATAAACTCCTGATTGTTTGCCACTCGCCGCCTTCCAAGAAACAGGCTTGACAATGAGGGTGATGTTTTCAATCCCGACCACTTCCACAATCTCGTTGGCTGGAAAGGTTATATCTTCATGACATTTTGCTGACCACCATGTTCCCCGACATTGACACTCCCGCCGTTAAATCAAAGATTATAACGGGGGATTCTTGCTTCATCAGGTTTGTCTAGCCCCAGAGCATTTTTGCCCCGAAACCCCGTC
>LJZT01000107.1 GCA_001314905.1 Phormidium sp. OSCR | reverse complement strand
AGATAAGCACAAATCCTGTATTCTTTTTTGTGGGTTGCCATTCATCTCACCGCCAAATCAAAGATTATGGCGGGAGCCTTCTTGCAACATTGAGGTAATTCACAATCAACCAGTTCCCTGCATTACTTTGATGATATAAGTCAATTTCAACGCCAGTAGAACTCACCAGTAGATAGTCAATCAACATCGGGTTTTGGCGATAGCGTCGGAATTTGCCACCGCGATCATAGGCTTCAGTGCTGGCTGAGAGGACTTCGACGATTAGGCAAGGATAGGTAATATATTGGCTACCGGTTTTATCGCGATCGCGACAGGTGACGCTGAGATCAGGGTAAGTCTAATCATCCGTACCTACAATGTTAATTCGCAAGTTAGAGTTACCAGTGAAGCATTGGCTACTGTCTAGGTGCGTATCAATCAGGGTCGTTAAGCGTACTGCAATACGACTATGATTAATACTGCAACCCCCCATGGCGTAAGGTTGACCCTTGATCAGTTCGTGCTTGTCTAGCTGCTGTTCCTCCCAGGGAAAATACTCTTCAGGACTAAGATGGGGGCGGTTGTCTTGGCTGGCAATCATAGGGATATAGCAAAAGTTGGTCTGAATAGGACAAAAAATAGGGGACAAGAAGGCAAAAGGCAAGAGGCATAACCCACCCCTGCCCCTCCCAGGAGGGGAAGGCAAAAGGCAAGAGGGAACAGGGAACAGGGAACAGGGAACAGGGAACAGGGAACAGGGAACAGGGAACAGGCAAGAGGTACGAGATTTTCTTCCAACTCAGAGTATCCTTCAGAGTGTCCTAAGGCAATCTTCGATTGCTATAACAGATAGGTAGGACTCTAGAGTTCTGCCGCCAATACAAACGTAGGGATCATCGCTTATTTTCCCTAATCCAACATCACTTGAATTAAGCCACAGCCCCCCGCCAACGATAATAGGCCGCACAGGCCCCCTCAGAGGACACCATCGGCGCACCCAGGGGATGATCTGGGGTGCAACGAGTACCAAACGCGGGACAGTCGTGGGGTTTGCGGAACCCTTGCAAAATTTCGCCGCTGATGCACTCCGTCTCGGCTTCATCTGGGGAAGTGTCACCGGAAAACCCGAAACGGCGATCGCCATCAAATTGTTGATACTCCTCCCGTACCCCGAAACCACTGGCGGGAATTTCCCCTAAGCCACGCCAGTGACGGGGAATCACCTCAAAGACTTCTTGAATCAGCCTTTGGGCGGTAGGATTTCCCTCCCGCTGGACGGAACGGCTATATTGGTTTTCAACTTGGGCAACTCCCGCTTCGAGTTGCTTGAGACAGAGATAAATCCCCTGTAAAACATCCACCGGTTCAAAGCCAGTGACGACGATGGGGACGTGATAGGTGTCGACTAAGGGTTCATATTGGCGATACCCCATGACCGTACAGACATGGCCGGCGGCGAGAAATCCCTGCACTTGACAGTTGGGCGCACTGAGAATCGCCTCCATGGCTGGGGGAACTAGAACGTGAGAGACTAAAAGGGAGAAATTGTCAAGGTTTTGTTGCTTGGCTTGATAGACAGCCATGGCTGTCGCGGGGGCGGTGGTTTCAAAGCCGACGGCGAAGAATACCACCTGTTTCTGGGGATTGTTGCGGGCGATCGCCAACGCATCGAGAGGCGAATAGACGGTTCGCACATCGCCGCCGGTGGCTTTGACGGCCAGGAGATCGCGATCGCTCCCCGGAACTCGTAACATATCCCCAAAGGAACAGAGAATCACATCCTGGCGACTGGCTAAATCCAGGGCTTTATCGATGCGTTCGATGGGGGTGACACAGACGGGACAGCCGGGACCATGAACCAGGGTAACCTCATCGGGAAGCAGGCGATCGATCCCATATTTGACGATCGCATGGGTTTGTCCGCCACAAATCTCCATAATCGTCCAAGGTTGCGTCACGAGGTCCGCGATCGCCTCGGTATACTGCTGTGATAGGGTGGCATCCCGGTATTCACTGACAAACTTAATCATATTAGTGCGTCCAGACTCAGCTAACTCTCATGGTAGACTACAAAAAGTTCTTTGACGGTTTGATTTTAAATTAATTTCAGTTCATTTGTGGTTTAAGTTGGGGTTTATACAAAAAACGTAATACAACTAGAAGAAAGGGGAGATATGGATAAATTGCGACAGCTAAAACTAGATGGATTTAAATCCATAAAACGCTTAGATCTTGAACTCAGTCCCCTCAATATTCTGATTGGAGCGAATGGATCTGGCAAGAGTAATCTCATTTCATTTTTTAAGATGCTCAATGAAATGATGGCCGGGCGTTTACAACAACATATCGGTATCTCAGGGCGTGCCACTTCCTTACTTCACTTTGGAGCCAAAATTACCCCCCAAATTCAAGCCACTCTTGAGTTTGAGGTTGGGGGTGGTGTAAATCAGTATCAAATCCGGTTATGTCATGCCTCAGGTGACACCTTAATCTTTGCTAAAGAATGCTTACGTTTCCTTGAATCTGGTTCTGGAAAAGAAAAAGTGGATGACTTAGGTTCAGGTCATCAGGAGACTAAAATTCACCAAGCGGTAGAAGACGGAAAACTAACGGCAAAAGCCATTCAAGACTTACTAACCCGTTGTCGTGTTTACCACTTTCATGATACCTCAGCCACCGCCAATGTTCGACAGTCTTGTTACATCGGGGATAACCGATGGCTGATGCCCGATGCTGGGAATTTAGCAGCGATGCTTCACCGATTTCGCGAGGAAGAGGGGGTTTATTATCGTCGTATTGTCGAAACAGTTCGTCTGATTGCCCCATTTTTTGAGGATTTTGTCCTAGAAGCCGACGCTTCCAATCGCCTCATGCTTAACTGGCAAAGCAAAGACTCAGATCGCCCATTTGGTCCCCACCAGTTTTCTGATGGAACCTTGCGATCAATTTGCTTAATTACCTTGTTGTTGCAACCTGAATCTGAACTCCCCAAATTGATGATTGTCGATGAACCGGAATTGGGGTTACATCCCTATGCACTTAGGATTATTGCAGATTTGTTTAGCAGTGTTTCACTGCATACTCAGGTTATAGTGAGTAGCCAATCCAGTCCTTTTTTGGACTATTTTGAACCCGAGGATATTATCACAGTGGATATAGCTGAAAAAGCCTCCCAGTTTCGCAGACTCAAGTCAGAGGAATTAGAACCCTGGCTAGAGGATTATAGTTTAGGGGAAGTCTGGCAGAAAAATGTCATCGCTGGAGGGCCTCATTAATGAGTCGGCTATATTTATTTGCTGAAGGTCAAACTGAACAGACGTTTGCTGATAATTTAATCAGACCCCATTTAGCAAATTATGGAGTTTATCTCAATAAGCCAATTTTGATTTCTCATGGGAGAAGAAAAGGCAAAGTGCATCGCGGCGGCGGGCAAAATTATGCTGCGATGAAGCAAGACATCTTACGGCTTCTGAACCAGGACAAATCTAGGGATGTCTATTTTACAACGATGCTTGATCTATACGCACTTCCCTCTGAGTTCCCAGGATTTACAACTTCGCAAAACTACCGCAATGACCCCTATCGGCAGGTTCGTTTTTTAGAGACATCTTTTGCGGATGATATTGGCGATAATCGATTCTTGCCTCATCTCCAGCTTTATGAGTATGAGGCCTATCTATTTTGTGAACCTAAGTATTTTTTGAAAAGAGACCCTGGGGGAACGAAAGGGGCTGAGACGTTGCAGGATATCGCCAACCAATATGAGAGTCCTGAACTGATTAATGATGGGTCTCAAACCGCACCTAGTAAACGTATTATAGCTGAATTTCCAAGATATAAAAAATCCAAATCAGTTTGGGGACCCTTGGTGGCTCAAGATATCGGCTTAGCGGTGATTAGACAACAGTGTCCTCACTTTAATGAATGGCTGTTAACGCTGGAATCTCTGGGCCAAATCTAAGTAGTTAAGAGTGGATTCGTCAGGATGATGATATGACGTTAAAAAAGGAGTGGCTATGGGGGGATTCGATAACAACTCAACTGGCTTGGACGAACTGCAACGAAACTGTTAAAAAAGGATAACTTTTCTAAAGTTGGGTTTAAGTTTCTGGAGAACCTGTCTATAGTGAAAGGTAAGCCTGTCAGTCCTAAAGCGATCGCCGCCCCTAACGGCCGACATTACCGGATTCCCCCAATGCACGAAGTCAGTATCATGGCCCAAACCCTGGACATCGCCCTCAATGAGGCGACTCGACAGGGTGCCAGTCAGATTCACCGCTTAACCGTCCGCGTGGGAACCCTCTCAGGAGTCGTTCCCGATGCCCTTCGTTTTGCCTTTGATGTTGTCGCCAAAGATACCATTGCTGAACAGGCAAAGTTTGACATTGAAACGGTTACAGCCCGGTGTTACTGTCAAACCTGTGAACAGGACTTTTATCCCGAGGATATTATTTTTGTCTGTCCCCACTGTGAAACCTTAAGTTCTCAGGTTCTCAGCGGCAAAGAACTCGAATTGTCATCCCTAGAGGTTTCCTAGTTATGTGTCAAGATTGCGGTTGTTCCGTTACCCCAGCTAATATTCGCATGACATCAGAAAATCAGTCTCACCACGACCATTCTCACGGTCATTCTCACGAACATCCTCATCACAATCATTCTCACGGTCATTCTCACGGTCATTCTCACGAACATCCTCATCACGACCATTCTCACCAGCAAATTAACCTCCACCAAGCGATTCTCTCGAAAAACGATCGCCTAGCGGAACGAAATCGCGGCTTTTTTGCAGCTAAAAACCTCTTTGTTCTCAATATTCTCTCCTCACCAGGTTCTGGGAAAACCGCACTCCTAGAACGCACCTTAATGGACTTGAGCGATCGCATCCCCGCCGCCGTCATCGTCGGAGACTTAGAAACCGACAACGACGCGCAACGACTCCGACGCAGTGGACAACAGGCGATTCAGATTATGACCGAAAGCCTCTGTCACCTCGAAGCCGAGGCGATCGCCCAAGCCACCCAAAAACTCGATTTAACCAATATCCAACTCCTGATTATCGAGAATGTGGGAAATCTCGTTTGTCCCGCCGCCTATGATTTAGGAGAAACGCAACGGGTGGTTCTCTTATCGACAACAGAAGGAGAAGATAAACCCCTAAAATATCCCACGGTGTTTAAATCTGCCGATGTGGTGGTTTTGAATAAAATCGATATTGCCGAAGTGGTGGGATTTGACCGCGATCGCGCCTTGGAGAATATCCGCAAAATCGCCCCCCAAGCCCAAATCCTGGAAGTTTCCGCCCGAACTGGGGAAGGGATGGAACAATGGTATGCGTATTTACAACAGCAGGTTCAGCCTCAGCCTGAACTGGCCGTTCACTAAATAATCGTCAAGCGAGCGAATTATGTTTCAGAAATTTTTGGGGATGGTTCTGTTCATTTTAGGAACCTATCTTCTCGGCAAAAATCTCGTCATCACAACCAGCTATATTCGTCCCGTTTGGGGAGATGCGTTGGCTGTGGTGGCCTTAGTCTCACTGATGGTGGGAGTGATTTCTCTCCTGTTCTTTTATTCAACAGTAGGTGCCGTCGGTTGGGTATTTATTGGCATTGGTGTAGTCTCTATGTTATTTGCGGGACGGCTAATGATACGACCGACAACAATTTGGTACTTTTTATTCTCCTTCGCCTCCCTAACCGCTGGCTTAAAACTCCTAACAACAAGAGGACGAATTCGTTTTTAAGATGATACGGGAGTTTGACGAGACGATTCGGGGCGATCGCCTCCACCTGGATATTCAAGGAATTGTCCAAGGAGTGGGGTTTCGCCCCTTCGTGTATCAACTGGCCACCAACCTAAACCTAGCGGGCTGGGTGAACAACACTGCTGACGGCGTTGTTATCGAAATCGAGGGCGATCGCCCCCAACTCGAACAATTCTGTCAGCGTCTCGTTCAGCAACTCCCTCCCCACGCCCAAATCGATCGCCTCCATCGCCACTGGATATCCCCCCAAGGCCAAACCGACTTCCACATTCAAGCCTCCGAATCCCATCCCCAACGCAAAACCGCCCTCATTCTTCCGGATCTCGCCACCTGTTCTCACTGCATCGAGGAACTGTTTAACCCCAACAATCGCCGCTACCGCTATCCCTTCATTAACTGCACCCATTGCGGCCCTCGCTATAGCATCATCGCAACCCTTCCCTACGATCGCCCCCTCACCACCATGGCGGGGTTTCCCCTCTGCAACAACTGTCAGCAAGAATACGACAATCCCGGCGATCGCCGTTTCCACGCCCAACCCAACGCCTGCGAGGTGTGCGGCCCCCAACTCGAGTTTCATCCCGCCACCAACCTTCCCCCTCTAGAGGCCGCCCAAACCCTGCTACGTCAGGGACAAATCCTCGCCCTCAAAGGCTTAGGCGGGGTTCAACTCCTCGTCAACGCCCAAGACGAGGCGGCGGTTCAACGATTGCGTCAACGGAAACATCGCCCCAGTAAACCCTTTGCGGTGATGTATCCCCATCTCGATGCCGTTCGTCAAGACTGTTCTCTCAGCGACAGCGAAGCCGAACTCTTGCAATCCCCCGCCGCCCCCATCGTCTTGCTACGTCAACGCCACTCTCGCCTCGCCCCCTCCGTCGCCCCCAACAATCCCGATATTGGGGTAATGCTTCCCTACACTCCCCTGCATCATCTTCTCTTGCGAGATTTCCCATCGCCCCTTGTCGCCACCAGTGGGAATCTCTCCGGGGAACCCATTTGTATCGAGAATGAGGAGACGTTGCAACGCCTCGGGAACATCGCCGATGGCTTTTTGCTGCATAATCGCCCCATCGCCCGCCCAGTGGATGACTCAGTGGTTCGGGTGATGCTGGATACACCCGTGATGCTACGACGGGCCAGGGGATACGCCCCTAGAACCCTCTCGATTCCTGGATTATCTCAGTCCGTGTTGGCGGTGGGGGGCTATTTTAAGGCTACGGTGGCGATCGCCTTCAACGAAAATGTCTTTGTCAGTCAACATATTGGCGATTTAGATAATCTCGCCAGCCGTCAAGCCTTTGACTATACCTTGGCTAAACTCGCTAGTATTTATGACTTTGAACCGCAAGTCATCGTCTGTGACGCCCATCCCGATTATCCCTCCACTCACGTCGCCCAACAACTAGCCCAAGAGGAACAGCTTCCCTTAATCCGCGTTCAACATCATCAGGCCCATATCCTCTCGGTGATGGCGGAACATCAGTTACAGGCCCCCGTGTTGGGAATCGCTTGGGATGGAACCGGCTATGGAGACGATGGAACCCTTTGGGGTGGGGAACTGTTGCAGATTGACACCTCTGAGGCGGGATATCAGCGGTTAGCCCATTGTCGCAGTTTTCCGCTGCCCGGGGGCGATCGCGCCGCCAAAGAACCCCGACGGGTGGCGTTAGGCGTATTGTGGGAGTGTTTCGGCGAGGATTTGTTTACTAAACCCTCACTGCTGTCTCTTCCCCCACTTCAGGGGTTTTCTGCCTCGGAGTTGAAGATTTTGCAAACCGCCTTACGTCGGGGGATTAATACGCCCCGCAGTAGTAGTGTTGGGCGGTTGTTTGATGCGATCGCTTCTCTATTAGGGCTTCAGCAGCGTCTGAGTTTTGAAGGGGAAGCGGCGATGGCCTTGGAATTTGCCGCTAGAACCGTGAAGACTGGCGAAGTTTACCCAATTTCCCTATCTGGGGGGGTTTGGGATTGGCAAGAGATGCTTTTAGGCATTTTGGGCGATCGCACCTCCGAAACCTCCATTCCCCACATCGCCGCCAAGTTTCACAATAGTCTCATCGAGGCGATCGCCCAGATGCTGCAAACCTATCATCGTCCCTCCGTTCCCATCGTCTTAACTGGGGGCTGCTTCCAGAATCAGATTCTCCTAGAGGGGGCGATCGGCCGACTACAGCAGATGGGACTCCAACCCTACATTAACCAACAGTTCCCAGCCAACGACGGCGGACTCAGCCTCGGACAAATCTATCGTCTCTCTCAATTCTAAGGCAACCGGCTATTTAACTCTGACCTGTTGAATTTCGTTGGCAGTGGATCATAGTCTACCACAAAAAACGTAAAATCACACAACTTTCTTAAGAAAACTGTCATCAATCCCCGAAAAACGGGGGCGATCGTAAAAACTTTTTAAATCCTGCCCCCCCTTCTCAGGAAATAGGCCTACCATAGCTCGTAAGACCGTAGCGAGGAGGCCATCTCACACCCCAACCCCGCCTCATAATTGTTACAAGTCTTGTCATTGTTTTGCATTTCTTCTAACTATGTGTTTAGCCGTCCCCGGACAAGTCTTAGAAATTGAGGGAAGCGATCCCCTAAACAAAAGTGGAAAAGTCAGTTTTGGTGGAGTCGTCAAAACCGTCAGCCTCGCCTATGTTCCCGAAGTTGAGGTCGGCGATTACGTCGTCGTTCACGTCGGATTCGCCCTGAGCAAAATCGACGAAACCGCAGCGCAACAAACCTTAGCCGATTTACAACAGATTGCGAAATTGGGTTAACAAACGTAAATCTCTCTCGCAATTTACCGACGTATATCCCATACTAAATTCAGAGGGCAAAACTCAGGGAGAAATTGATTTTTTTTAGAGATTTTGCCGGATATCAGCATACGTTAACCTTTGTATAACCTTCAGATTAAAAACAACAAAACGCTTGTTTTTGAGCTGCCAAGGTTCCCCAAACATCAGGCGGGAGTCCCAAACCTCTCCTCAGCCTCAGCCAATCTCCCCCTCCCAGAGAGTTTGTGACCCCATAAGCAAGCAAAAATCGGTCTAAACAACACCCCCAAGACAGGAGACTTGCCCTCACAAACCCTCTCCCACTGCCGCTCACCAAGGATTAAGAGCATGAACACTCAAACCTACGCCACCCTCGACGGAAACGAAGCCGTTGCCCGGGTTGCCTACAAACTCAACGAAGTCATCGCCATCTACCCCATCACCCCCGCCTCCCCCATGGGCGAATGGGCCGATGCCTGGATGTCTGAAGGGCAACCCAACCTTTGGGGAACCGTCCCCTCCGTCATCGAAATGCAGAGCGAAGGAGGGGCCGCCGGGGCCGTTCATGGCTCCCTACAAACGGGATCACTCACCACCACCTTCACCGCCTCCCAGGGCTTGCTGTTGATGATCCCCAACCTCTACAAAATCGCCGGAGAACTCACCAGCGCCGTCCTTCATGTCGCCGCCCGTTCCGTCGCCGCCCAAGCCCTGTCCATCTTCGGCGACCATAGTGATGTTATGGCCGCCCGAGGAACCGGCTTCGCCCTCCTCTGTTCCGCCTCCGTCCAAGAAGCCCACGATTTAGCCCTGGTGGCCCATAGCGCCAGCCTCGAATCGCGGGTTCCCTTCATCCACTTCTTCGACGGCTTCCGCACCTCCCACGAAATCCAAAAAATCGCAACCCTCGACGAGTCCACCATCCGCGATCTCATCGATGACGACTGGGTCTATGCCCATCGTAGCCGGGGACTCACCCCAGACCGCCCCGTTCTGCGAGGAACCGCCCAAAACCCCGATGTCTTCTTCCAAGCCCGAGAAAGCGTCAACCCCTTCTACAACGCCTGTCCCGATATGGTACAGCGGGCCATGGACCAACTGGCCCAACATACCGGTCGCCAGTACCAAATCTACGAATACCACGGCGCTCCCGATGCCGATCGCGTCGTCGTCTTGATGGGGTCCGGCTGCGAAACCGCCCAAGAAACCGTGGACTACCTCACCGCCCAAGGGGAAAACGTCGGCGTCCTGAAAGTGCGCCTCTATCGCCCCTGGGACATCGAAAAACTCCTGGCCGCCTTCCCCGAAACCGTCCAAAAAATCGCCGTCCTCGATCGCACCAAAGAACCCGGCGCCAGCGGCGAACCCCTCTATCTCGATGTCGTCTCCGCCTTCAGCGAAGCCTGGGAAGGCACCATGCCCAAAATCGTCGGCGGACGCTATGGCCTCTCCTCCAAAGAATTCAACCCCGCCATGGTAAAAGGTGTCTTCGACAACCTCAGCCAAGACAACCCCAAAAACCACTTCACCATCGGCATCCACGACGACCTCACCCAAACCTCCCTTCCCTACGACGAGTCCTTCAGTACCGAACCCGACGAAGTCTCCCGTTCCGTCTTCTACGGCTTAGGGTCCGATGGAACCGTCGGCGCCAACAAAAACTCCATCAAAATCATCGGGTCCGCCACCGACAACTACGCCCAGGGCTATTTCGTCTATGACTCCAAAAAATCCGGGGCTGTCACCGTCTCCCACCTGCGCTTTGGTCCGCAGCCGATTCGTTCGACGTACCTGATTAACCAGGCCAACTTCGTCGGCTGTCACCAATGGACGTTCCTGGAAAAACTCAACGTCCTCAAAGCCGCTGCCCCAGGGGCCACCTTCCTCCTCAACAGTCCCTATGGCCCCGATGAGGTTTGGGATCGCCTGCCCCTAGAGATTCAAGAACAGATTGTCCGTAAAAACCTCAAGTTCTACGTCATCAACGCCCTACAAGTGGCGCGGGACAATGGCATGGGGGGACGCATCAATACGGTGATGCAAACCTGCTTCTTTGCCCTGTCTGGAGTCCTGCCTCGGGACGAAGCCATCAGCCAAATCAAACACGCCATTGAGAAAACCTACGGCAAGAAAGGACAAGCCATTGTCCAGATGAACCTCAACGCCGTCGATGCGACGCTGGACCATCTCTATGAGGTGAATGTGCGCGAAGCGACCTCCACAGTCCGCATGAGTCCGACGATTCCCGATGCCGCGCCGGAATTTGTCCGCACCATCGAAGGCAAAATGTTAGCCCGCGAAGGGGATGACCTCCCCGTTAGCGCCCTCCCCTGTGATGGAACCTATCCCACAGGAACAGCGAAATGGGAAAAACGCAATGTCGCCCAAGAAATCCCCGTTTGGGACCCGGATGTTTGCGTCCAATGTGGGAAATGCGTCATGGTTTGCCCCCATGGAGTAATTCGTGGCAAAGCCTACGACGAGGGAGAACTGGGGAATGCGCCCCAAAGCTTTAAGTTCACGGACATTCGCGACAAAGACCCCAATTTCGCGGGCAGCAAGTTCACCATCCAGGTGGCCCCAGAAGACTGTACCGGCTGCGGCATTTGTGTTGATGTCTGTCCGGCGAAAAACAAATCGATGCCTTCCAAGAAGGCTATTAATATGGAGGCGCAACCGCCGCTACGGGAACAAGAACGGGACAACTGGGAGTTCTTTCTCAATCTTCCCAATCCCGATCGCCGCAACCTCCATCTCGATCGCATCCGTCAGCAACAATGGCAAGAACCCCTATTTGAGTTCTCCGGGGCCTGTGCCGGTTGTGGGGAAACCCCCTATCTGAAACTGGTGTCGCAACTGTTCGGCGATCGCACCGTCATCGCCAACGCCACCGGCTGTTCCTCCATCTACGGCGGCAATCTCCCCACCACACCTTGGGCTCACAACGCCGAAGGACGGGGGCCTGCTTGGTCCAACAGTCTCTTTGAAGACAACGCCGAATTTGGCTTAGGCTTCCGCATGTCCCTGAACAAACACATGGCATTTGCCCGAGAGTTACTGCAAAAACTGGCCGGGGACTTGGGGGACAACCTCGTTCAACAGATTCTCGACAATCCCCAGAAATCCGAAGCCGATATTTGGGAACAACGGGAAGCGGTGGTTGGCTTGAAACAGCAGTTAGCGTCTCTGAACAGCCCCGATGCTAAACAACTGAGTAGCCTCGCCGATTACCTGGTGAAAAAAGATGTCTGGATTATCGGTGGAGATGGCTGGGCCTATGACATCGGCTTTGGCGGCTTAGATCACGTCATCGCCAGTGGTCAAAATGTCAACATCCTGGTCATGGATACGGAGGTGTATTCCAACACCGGCGGACAATCCTCCAAAGCCACTCCTCGCGGCGCGGTGGCCAAGTTCGCTGCTGGCGGGAAACCGGCACCGAAGAAAGACTTGGGCTTAATTGCCATGACCTACGGGAACGTCTATGTGGCCTCTGTCGCCATGGGGGCGCGGGATGAACATACCCTGAAAGCCTTTATCGAAGCCGAAGCCTATGATGGCCCGTCCTTGATTATCGCCTACAGCCATTGCATCGCCCATGGCATCAACATGACCACCGCCATGAGTCATCAGAAAGCCCTAGTCGAAAGTGGTCGCTGGCTGCTGTATCGCTATAACCCTGAGTTGAAAGAGATGGGTCAGAATCCCTTGCAAGTGGATTCGCGATCGCCCAAGAAAGGCGTGGAAACCTCCATGTACGCCGAAAACCGCTTCAAGATGCTGACCAAAACCAAACCCCAGGACGCGAAACGGTTGCTGAAAGAAGCCCAAGGAGACGTGGATACTCGCTGGGCCATGTATGAATACCTGGCCAATCGTCCCATCACCGGTCAATAAATCCCGTTTTCATCGGATAACCCCTCGGTTATCCCCCCAGTCCCCCTAGTTTGACGCGAACATCATGGAACTCACCACCCAGTATCTCGGACTCACCCTCAAATCTCCCCTCATCCCCTCAGCGGCAGCTCCTTTAACAGAAGACATCGATAATGTCAAGCGTTTAGAAGATGCGGGTGCAGCGGCGATCGTGCTACACTCCCTGTTTGAAGAACAACTGCTCAAAGAGAAATTCGAGTTACACCACCACCTCGAATACGGAACCGAGAGTTTCGCCGAAGCCCTCACCTACTTCCCCGAAGCCGAAGAATACCACGTCGGTCCCCAACTCTATCTCGACCATATCCGCGACGCCAAAGCCAGCGTAGACATTCCCATCATCGCCAGTTTAAACGGCTTTTCCCCCGGCGGCTGGGTCGAATACGCCCAACAGATGCAAGAAGCCGGGGCCGACGCCTTAGAGTTGAACATCTACTACGTTCCCACGGACATGAACATGACCGGGGCCGAAGTCGAAGAAAACTATCTCAACATCTTGCGGGATGTCAAAGGAGAAGTCAGCATTCCCGTGGCGGTGAAATTGAGTCCCTTTTTCAGCAACATGGCCAACATGGCGAAACGGCTAACGGAGGCCGGGGCCGATGGACTGGTGTTGTTCAACCGCTTCTACCAGCCGGACATTGATTTAGAGGAGTTAGAAGTCTCCCCCCATGTCCTCTTGAGTACCCCCCAAGACCAACGCTTACCCATGCGTTGGATTGCGCTGTTGTATGGTCAAGTTGAGGTCGATTTCGCAGCCACCGGCGGCATCCAACATGGCACCGATGCCATCAAGTTACTCATGGCCGGGGCCAAGGTGACGCAAGTTTGTTCAAGTCTCTTGCGTCATGGCATTCCCCATCTGCGGCATATCGAACATCAGATGTTGCATTGGATGGAAGAACATGAGTATGAGTCTGTGCAACAGATGCAGGGTAGCATGAGTCAATTGCATTGTCCTGACAAATCTGCCTACGAACGGGCGCAATACATGAAGGCCGTGTCCTCCTATCAGTATGAACCGGAACGAGTCATGTCCTGACCCGTCCCCTGCGGGAAGAACCCACCCCTGGCCCCTCCCAAGAGGGGAGAACCCACCCCTGGCCCCTCCCAAGAGGGGAGAACCCACCCCTGGCCCCTCCCAAGAGGGGAGAACCGATCCAAATCCCCTCCAGGGAGGGGTGCCCGAAGGGCGGGGTGGGTCATCGCCGTGTTTGGCCACCGTCCCGGCAGAACCCACCCCTGGCCCCTCCCAAGAGGGGAGACAAGAGACGAATTAAGACTGAAAATTCGCTAAACTTATTTACACCTAAATATCCTAAAAAAAACATAAAATTTTGGTTCAATAAAATGAATCCCAAAATCTTACCCTACAATCCAAAACTGAAAGAAATAGCACGGCAGTTGCGCAAGAACATGACTGCTCCCGAAGTCAAGCTATGGAATCACCTAAAACGAGGGCAGATGCAAGGTTTTGACTTTGATAGGCAACGTCCTATTGATGAATATATTGTTGATTTTTACTGCAAGAAATTGATGTTGGCTATTGAAATTGATGGGTCATCCCATGAGAGCGAAGAAGCGCAAGAACAAGATAGATATCGACAAGCGCGCCTGGAAGCCTTGGGAGTTAGGTTTCTACGATTTACAAATTGGCAGGTCATCCACGAGACGGATGGAGTACTGATGGCAATTCGTGAGTGGATTCGTAATAATTCACCAACCGCTTGACTCCTGAACCTTGGACTTCCCATTTCAAAATCAGATACTGTTCCCTCTTGGGAGAACCCACCCCTGGCCCCTCCCGAGAGCTTATCTTGTAGGGGTTTTGTTTGAGGTAGAGAACGAGTCTTCCGGGTTGGGGGTGAAGCATTGGACTGGTGTACTGCCTAGTAAAGGTTTCAGCGTTGGAAAACCAGATCTTTATATATCATGCTCTACATCGAGCGCCGTAGCCATCACATCACAGGCAACACAGGTCGTTCAGACTTGGCCTTAGATGGGGTCAAACTGGTGTCATGTTGAGTCGAGCTGTTGCTAAGAGCCCCCAAACCCGGAAGACCCTAGAAAACCGAGCTTCATAAAGAAGAGGCGGTCGATGGCAGTCGCCAGAACTTTCACCCCCGGAAAGGGCTGTTTTTTCGACGGTGCAAAGCCAATTAGTTTGGTCAAAGCTAAGACAGCATCAGCGATGGAGACAATTTTTTTAGACGAGACGTTTTGTAGCAACATCACCTCAGACTCATCAAACACTGCCCGAGCACTTTGCTCAGAGTTTTCCCGAATCGCATAAGTCAGAGCGAAAAGCTGCCAACCAACCACCGAATAAAAGCTCAAGGCGTTAACCAGAGTGTGAATGTCATCAAATTGTAAGTTTTCCACCTGCAACGCTCCGGACTTAAGAGTGTAATGAAAACGTTCGACTTGCCATCTGAGTGCATAAAATTGGGTCACCCGGATGACTTGCTCTCGGGTCTCAATTGGCAGACTGGTTAGCAAATGCCAGGTGGCGGCTTCCTCGGAACAGAAAAGGTCTTCCTGTGTTCGAGGCTCGACACAACTGATTTCCTGGGCAATGACCAAGGATAACCCCTGGGTTTTATGCTTCTTGGGACTCAAATTTTTATCCGGATAAACATTGACAGCCCCGGCTCGTAAACGAAGGGTCACCTCCACTTCTCGGTTGTGACGATAAATCCGTACCCGTTCGGTGCCATAATCTCTCAAATGAGGTGAAATCTCGGGTAACTTACAGACGACTTGGCTGGTGACGACTTCCAAGTTACGCGGTTGATAGACCCTGACGATGAGTTCAACATTCTTCTCTCGGGGTGCCTTAAAAAATTCAAAAACGTCTCCCTCTCTATCTTCTACTGCCACCAGGCGTTTGTTCAATTGACTAGCTTGCTGATTGATAGCATCCAATCCCTTGAGCCATTTACTACTTTCTTTTTCTCCTTTGGGGAGATTCAATCCCCCCTTTCGAGTCCAGTATTGTTGCCCTAAAAGTCCTAAGGGGAGACCCGACTCGTTGACCAGTAAGACATTGTGTTGCATCACCCCTCGCACTCGACCTTGGATTACCCCTAACCCGGACATTTTTTGATGTCCTGAGTAGTTGTAACAGTATCTTGTGCAGCAATCACATAGTCTCCTTCGCTGGTTTTCGCTCGCTCTTTGGTGTTTTGGATATGTCCTGACAACATAACATCTTTGTTCATTTTTTGATGAGAAAATAAATTGGCGACGGTTTGACGGAAACTGTTGCCCATACATTGGGAAAATGATAAATTGGGCTTACTGACGGCCAGGCTATAGGCTTTTTCTAAGCTTTTTTGGACTTGAGGTCGGAAGATGCCTTGGGTGATAAATTCGCTCATGGGATGATTGACCTCACGTTACGTCAGCCACCTGGTTATCTTGTCAAA
>LJZT01000115.1 GCA_001314905.1 Phormidium sp. OSCR | reverse complement strand
CGTCTGAGGTTATGGGATCTACCGCATGTCGATCCGATCAGAAGTGCTGAAACTCCCTCCGGGGAATCCCCGTCGCGTGATTCGCGGGGAGTAGTCAAGCCTCCCAACTACCAGCAAGTCCTCAACGGGTTAAACTCTTGGAGATTGAGCGGCCTTAGTCCCAACTCAACCTTGACGAAACCAGATCTATAATTGCTTGAGTTGGCAACAGGTTTATTGTTGCTGTTATCCTGTCGCTCCCAGACGCTGCTTTGACTCACCCATGACTAACCCCGCTGACTTCGATCCGTCTGCGAACAGCATAACTGACGCGTCTCAGGAGCCGTTAACACCGGAGATGCCAACTCCACCTCCCCCAAACGCGCCTCCCCAAGCACATCCAGACGCGCCTCCCCAAGCACATCCAGACGCGCCTCCCCAAGCACCCCCAACTGTATCTAGGGATGAGGTTACAGCCTCCGAGACGCCACTACCGCAACGGCTAAAACAGTGGCTTGTGGGTGCATCGTCACGTTGGTTGGGGATTTCTCCAGAGTATAAGAAAGGCAATCGTTGGTATCAGTCTCAGCAGTATGAGCAGGCTTTGGCTTGCTATGAGGCGGCGTTGGCGGTTAATCCTCAGTTTCGTCCGGCTTGGGTGCGTTGTGGACAGGCGTTGGCGAAACTCGATCGCCTCTCTGAAGCCATCGCCGCCTATGATCGGGCCTTAACGCTCAATGCGAATGATCTCTGGGTGTGGCTGTTGCGGGGACGCTTGTTATTAGAACAACAACGCTATGATGAAGCGATCGCCGCTTTGCAACGAGCGAGTCAACTCGATGGCGATCGCTATGAGCCTTGGTATTATCAGGGGTTAGCTCTGGAGGCTCAGGGAAATCTGCAAGGGGCGATCGAGGCCTATGATCGAGCCACTCGCTGTAAGACGGATTTACTGCCGGCTTGGTATCGTTATGGGGATTTGTTGGCAGCGCGACGTCAGTTCCCGGATGCGGCGATCGCCTATGGCAATGCGACTCATTTTGCGCCTGGGGATTGGACGTTGTGGCTGAAATTGACGAATTGTCAGGAACAGAGTCAGGATTATGAGAATGCCTTGTTGTCTCTTGAACGGGTGCTGCAATTGCAACCGGAACGATTGGAGTTTTGGCTACAACGGGGACGGATTTTAGAGGCACTACAACGCTATACGGAGGCGATCGCCGCTTATGATCGGGCTTTGGGACAAGATCCCAATCAGGTTGAGGCCTGGATTCTCAAGGGAATGGCGATGCGACATCAATGGGGGGAGGCGGCGATCGCCTGTTTTGATCGAGCCTTGAGTTTACAGCCTCAGTCGGCTCAGGCTTGGTATGGAAAGGGGGTGGCGTTATATGAGACGCAACAGTATCCCCAGGCGTTGAATGCTTATGATCATTCGACGCATTTAGATCCCGATTTTGCGCCGAGTTGGCTCGGTCGCGGTAAGATTCTCTATCATCTCAATCGCGATGCTGATGCGATCGTGGCCTTTGACAATGCGATTCAGATTCAGCCTCATTATGCTCAGGCCTGGTACTATCGCGGTGAGGTGTTGGCTAATTTGAAACGCTATGAGAATGCGATCGCCGCCTACGAGAAGGTGATTCAAATTGGTCCTCCGTTGGATATGTGGGTGTATCGAGCCTGGCTTAAGAAGGGAGAAGCGTTGGAACTGCTCAAACGTCCCACCGAGGCGATTACAGCCTACGCCAATGCACAAGGAGTACAGCCGATGCAAATGTCGGCTCGTTTGAAACAGGGGGCCTGTTTGGAGAAGTTACAACGCTATGAGGAGGCGCTGTCGGTGTATGATTTAGCCCTGGCCTTATGGGTCGATCATCTACCGTTATGGTTGAAACGGGGCAATGTTCTCTCTCGCCTACAACGCTATCGGGAGGCGTTGGCCACCTATGATCGCACGATTCAATTGCAACCGGGAAATTATGAGGCGTGGTTACGCCGCTGTGAGGTTCTCGAAAAGCTTAAACGCACTCATGAGGCGTTACGTTCCTATGCGATCGCCGAAAAACTTAGTCCTGGTGATGACACGTTGCGTCAACGACGAGCGGAGATGGCCCGTCGGCTAGAGAAAGAGGGTAAACCGGAATTGTCGCAGGGGAGCGAGTGAGATGACGGATACCGCCGCACCCGTTATGTTTCAACGGATTGACTCCTCGCAACATCAGGCCACAGCAGCCGCGTTGGCGATTTATGAGGAGGCGTTTCCCCTGAGTGAGCAAATTCCACGTTCTCTGGTTGAGGACCGTATTGATAGCGGAGTTTATGAACTTTGGGTTGGCCAACGGGGGCAAGAAGTCGTTTTTATGGCGATTTTATATACTCTCCGGGACAGTGATTTGGTGTTATTAGGGTATATTGCAACCCACCCGGAAGCTCGCAATCAGGGGATTGGTAGTCGCTTTTTTCGGCAAGTGTTAACGGCGTTACAGGAGCGCGATCGCTATCTATTATTAGAGGTTGAATTACCCAATGAGGCTGATCCGATGACGCAACGCCGCTATGGGTTTTATCAACGACTCGGGGCGTTATTTCTTCAGGATGTCCGCTATATTTTGCCGCCACTGTCGGGGGGAGAACCAACGGAGATGTGTTTGGCGATCGCGCCAGGGTATAAGACTCCGACGTTGGCAGGCGATCGGGTTCGTCAATTGCTGTGTCAGTTGTTCCAAGAAGTATATGAGCGTCCTCTGAGTGATCCACTGTTACAAACCTGTTGGCAAGATGTCCCAGAAACGGTGTATTTAGTTTGAGAATGTATTAGATGACGGGTCTAAATAGTCTTCGTTTTTTAGGGACTTTTGGAAGGCGGCTGTCACCTATACAGTGAAGACAAAATTATAGGGAAACCCACCCCTCACTTCTCCCAGGAGTAACGTTTGGAGTGAAGTTTTTATTCCGACAGCGAGGGAGTCTAAATCCCCGGATACTCCTGAATCATATCCGACTGCACCCCAGCCAAAATACTTGACAAATTGACCGATAACTGAGCCATTTCATGACCCGGCAAATGGTCTAAACGAATGGGAGTTTCACCGGTTTTCGCCTTCACCTGAGACTCACAATCTCCTAACGTCGAAACCACCTCGCGAATCTGAATCACCCGCGCAATTACCCCCGACTGAACCACCCCAATCACGAGTTGCAACTGCTGGGGATTGGGGAACATAAGAATCGTCTGCCATTCCTGTTCCGTTAACTGTAGCATCAAGGACTCCGCCTCATCTTGAATCTCAAGACATTTGGCGATCGCCACCACATCCCCAGCAGTTCCCCCAGTACAACGAACCTGAGACACCTCACCCGACAACAGCTCCACCTGACCATAACCTAACCGCTGATAAAACGCTTCCAGCCAGCGCCAATCCAACGGTGGCGAAGACTCGGTTTCCTCAAGTTGCGGGAGTCTCCCCACCCGCAACTGATCCAACAACTGGCTAATTTGCGCGGGTTTGCTGTCAATCATCACCGCTAGATGCAGCAGATTCCCCAACGCCAACTCCCCTAACTGCTGATTCACCGAGTCGGTTAAATAGGATAAGGCAATGGTAGGGGCTTGACAATTTGCCAAAAATATGCCACAAGATATAGGGTCGAAATAATGGGTTCCGGGGACATTCTCTGCTAACCGTTCCCCCCGCCAGAGGAGCGTCATGTTAATCTGAGCCGCCAGGTGAACTCCGAGAGACTGAAAGCGATCGCCCGCCAACCGCGTCCAATCCTTCCCCTCCTGATATAATAATCGCTGTAATCCCTGGATAAACTGGGGCGAATTGAGAGTTTTCTGCCAGCGATCGCACCATTGCACCCCTTTCACCGTCGTGTCATCCACTGGCGTCACCTCTCCCGGCTGTTCCACCACATCCCGCAACAGAGACGCCGCTCCCAGACGACGAGCCAGTGGCGGCGAAACCTGGGGATGCAGCAATCGCCGAGGCTCTAAATAGGGTTTGTACCACGCCGCATCAGCAATCAGCACCTGATTCGCCTCTCGCAACGATTCCGCCGCTGTTAACAGAGGAATTGAGAGGGTTTCCCAGTCCGGTTCCAAGGCCAGTTGAGCCTCCAACCGTTGCAATACCGTCAACACCTGGGGAATGTCCAACGTCGTTAACGGAGTTTCCCCGAACTCAGCCGCTAACTCCTGCAAAAACTCCTGATAATCCCCAACCGTCGGTGTTTCTCGAACCCCCAGGAGAGGATAGAGCAAATCAAGGCCCAACTCGGGGAAGCTATCTAGGGAAATCTGAACCCGTCGCGAACCAAAGAAGGGAACGGGTTGCGTGAAACAGTGAGAGGGTTGCCAAAATCGTTGCGTTCCCTCATCCCAGATGCAACAGCGATGTGCAAAACGGGCCTGAAGTTGTGGCGATTGGCTTTGCTGGCGGTGGCGGGAGTTGTTGAAATAGCGATAGAGATAGTGATAAACGGCTTTAGCGGAGTCTAATACCTTGACGGTGGGATTGGTTTGATTGGGGGTGTTGTGCCACTGTTCCCAGAGGGTTATAATTCCATCGAGGCGATCGCACACCTGTTCAAACGTCACCGCTTCAAAGCCTAACGCTTGTTGAATCTCCTTAGAAACCTCATCCCGGACATAGAGAACTAAGGGTTTTGAGGTAATCGCTAACTTGGCATCCTCTTCCCAACAAACATCTTTCGGTTGAAACAGTCGAGCCGGAGGAATCGGTGCAGCGGTATAGGTTTGCAACCGTTCGGGATTGCGTTCAACGGGAAGCCAGGACCGTTCTCGTAACACCTCCGCTAGAGGTTTGTTGTCGGTTCCCACTGAGATTGCACTTAAATCTGACCAATGTTCTAGGAGATAGTGCCAAAGTTGGTTCAAGAGGGGGTAACGTGCTTCTAAGTTTTGAGGGGTGGTGCTGTCAAGACATTGATCTAACGCAGCGAGCCAATCAGTTGCACTGACGTTGTCTTGCATTCCTAACTGAGACAAGAAATTCAGCCATTTCTGGGAATTGTCTTTGTAAAAGTTGAGGTCGGGGAAGTGGATGCGATCGCCGAAAATCTCCTCTAAAAACCGTTGTTCAGGATGATATAAATCCCTCGGCGATCGCAATCGTCCATCTTCACAACGAATCAACCGAGCTTGTTGCAGTTTTTGCCATAATCGCAAAGATTGAGGTTCTAAATCCTCCCAAGAAAAATTATCCCGAATCCAAGCCAATGCCGTTTGTTGTTCAGGTTCTGAAAAATAGGGATATTCTTGCAGTAAGCAGTCTTCAATAAAATTAAATGGATCGAGTTCAGGGATTTCTAAAGCTTCGAGGAGAGGTTTCCAGGAATGACCGTCTTCTTCGACCTTTAACAGCGTAAACTCGATGTTGAGATCAGGGATATCCCAACCCGTTGCGGGTAGATAGAGATTGGGACGATTAAGTGTTGTCAGTTCCCCAGTTGTTGTGATAAAAATTGGCAGTGTTGGGAGTAGAATCCAATGATTTTCGCTATATTTACAATCTCCTTCAATGAACTTATAAAGAGATAAATATTCCAGTAATTTTGCTGAATGCCGAGGATGATAAGGCGGCAAATCTTCAACCTGCCGATGGCTCAACAAGCGAACAATACTATTGGCACTCAAGTAACGAATTAATGTATTCGGCTTTGCTGTGAAAATACTCACTAATTGCACATAGAGAGTATGGCTAACATCGATAACTTTGATTCCAAAATATTGCAGCGTATCTGAGTCGAGAATTTCAATATCATCGAAAGGCAATAAAGGCATCTCCACTTGATTTCCCTGATAAAGCCGTCCATCAGATGCAGGGATTAGTGGTATTTTTGCTAATTCTTCCAAAATACTTTCGTCAGGATTGCTTGTACTAGATGTGAATCCATAGTGACATAAATAGTGATACAGCTTAATCAACCAATCTTCATTGGGAAACTCAATTCCTTGAGGCTTCCAAACATGTCCAGCTTCAATTCCTTGCTCTCGAAAAATTTGTACCAATTTTTGCGCTGCTTTCAGAGCATCTAACGATACGATTTCTGGACAGTTGCAGGAATAAAAAACTTGCCTGACCGTTGGATGTAAAAACCAGCCAGGATATTGATAAAACAAAGCTTGTAGTCGGTCATCCGCTCGATACACCACCCCCGAAGGATTAAAACCAAAGACCTGCAAACGATTATTAGATAAGAGTGCCAGCGGCAATCCTCGCAAAGATTTAGGATGGTCTGACACAACAAACCGTGCTAACGCCTCAATCCAATCAATCCGCCGTAACATCGGCTTGGGAGCCTCTTCAAACGGCATTCCCCAACTCTCCTCAACCCGAAGATAGTCCCGCAAGTTTGGCGACGTATACTCTTGAATTGGACAACCGGCTTGTTGAAACAGTCGGCTAACCTCACGAGGAATTTGGGGGTCAGCGATTGCCAATCCCTCCACTCGGAAGGGTTCAACTAACTTTGACCAATAAGATGAGGAAATTTGGCAAATCTCTTGAGGGTTCAGCCATTGTCGTCGCTCCTGTACCGTACAATCTCCAGCGGGAGTCACTTGGAACGCATCTCGGTCTTCCTGAACCGTCGAGCGAATCACCGGACGCTCCGACAGATGCTTAAAGACCTCTAAATGTAACTGACCCAACGCCGGACTGGTGGTAATTTTCTCCGTGGGGAAAAGCTTGTAAAAGGCCTCGGGACTTTTTCGGCCCATATCCTCAACTAAACTACGATACAACTCCGCGCAGGCGATCGCCAACCCATGTTGAGCCAGCCGTTGATTCCAAACCGCTCGCGGACGGTCTTTCCCCGTCTGTCCCGAATCACTGCTGAGATTATCCCGAGAACTATTGAGATTAAAAAAGCCATTCAGATGAATCGGCCATCCCGAAGCCAACGGAAGCGGGAGAAAACAATAGACCTTTCCCTCAACCGCCGCCGGCCTCCCTCCCGTCCGACTGGCCGTAATCCGGGCCGCCGCTCCCGTCCAAGGTAACACCTTCTCCTGATTCTCAGCCAGGGAGCGAATCACCGTCGCCAACGCCTCCCCCTCATCAATGCGAAGCAATTGCACAATCCGCCAACTCGAACTCGTCACCTGCTGAGAACTCACCGTGTGCAAATGATGACGATAGGACACCAACGCCAAAACATTGTCCTTGCGGCGACAATCTTCAATCAACTCCGCCGCCGTTTCCGGAATCGCCGTCATCAACTCCTGACGAGCCGCCATCACCTCCTCGGGATTCTCGGTGGTAATCCGCAACACCTCTTCCCGTTCTCCCCCAGCATCAGCCGCAATCTCAAAGACGCGAATCTCGACAATTGACTTGAGGAACAGCAACAACTCCTCGCCGCAATCTCGCAACTCCGCCAACAGTTCCCGAACATTGGACTCCTCAAAGGGTTGATTGCGAATTTCACTGGCTTGAGCCTGTTGCGGGGTTCGCAGCGGTAAACGAAACAGCGTTCCCTGAAAATCTGTTGTTCCCCGAGGAACTCCCCCAGCTTCATAGATGGCCATCACCTCGGGATAATCCTCCCACCAGCCACTCTCGGCCAACTCCCATTCCCGTCCGGGTTCGGCCTTCGAGGTTCCCGGAACCGCATCCCCATGGGGGTCAAAGAAAATCAGCCGCTGACGGGAGATGAAACTGGGATAGTCGGTGACGTGATAGACGGCGTTGAAACCAATCCCGAAACGTCCTGTTTTTTGTAAATCTGTGGCTTTCTGGCTTTGTCCGAGACTGCGGATACTCTCAAAGTCGCGATCGCCGAAGCTACTATTGTTATAGACCAACATGGCCGGCCCCAGGAGTTTCTGCAAATTCCCCGGAACCGCCGCCGCCTCATGAGTTCGCCAATCCAGGGTAATCTCCACCCGAGTCGCTCCCGCATCATCGGCATTCTGAATCAACTCCTTAATAATCCCCACCCCCTCAGGATAATCGCGGATAATTCCCCGCAAGCGAGCAATCAGGGGTTCGGCTTGGTAGAAGGAGCGACCTTGAGACAGAGGCGTCGTCATGGAAAATCCAGAATCGGGTTCACAAGTATTGTAGGGGCAATTCGACCCTGGCGTGACTGTCCTCAATCACTATAACGACGACGAAACCGGGGGTCAGCATGATTACTTTTGAGACGATTGCAGGTAAAACAGAGCGTTTGCAGATTACTTAAATCATTGCTCCCCCCCTTCGAGACTGGGATAATATGGTCAATCGTCAATCGAGCCTGCTGATGAGTTTTCCCACAGGCGACACAGGTAAAATTATCCCGTTCATAGACATAACGGCGAACTTCCGGGGGAAAGAGAATGCGGGGTGTGGGTTCCATAAAATGACACTCGGTAAGGTTAAGGGGTGAAGCGTTTGCATTCACCCCAGGTATCGATAAATTAACGTTCGCCGAAACTGGAGAAGTCCACATCCTCATCAGGAACGGGGAAAGTGGTTTCAGGAGTCTCAGCGACTATCTCCTCAGCAACCGGCTCAGCCTCGGAAGGAGTTGCTTCCAAATCCTCCTCAACCTCAGGGATATCCTCCGCTATCACCGTCGTCGGCGTGAAAATCTGTAAATCCGTCTCCTGAATTGGCGGGAGTTTCACCCGGCCTAAACTCATTTCCTCCAGACAGCCGTTAATCCCCCGAATTGCCTCATTATACTGCTCAATGTTCTCCCCAACCTCCGCCTGGTATTGACGATTCCGTTCCAGTTTTGCTTCCGCTTCCCGGTCTAGGGTTTTCGCCAAATTCGTCCGCGCTAACTCGTAGTGAGATAGGATGGTTTGGGATTGTTGGCTGGTCATCTGAAACAGACGCTCATTGAGAATACTGTTTAGAACTGTGCGAAAACGACGAATGACGGTATTTTTGACCTTTTTCTCAAAATCGACTTGCAACAGTTGACGAATCGCCGGTTCCGCCGCCACCATTCCCTCATAATCCTGGGAACGACAGGCTTGTTGCAGGGTTTGACGCAGTTGGAAGTTAGGAACGGTGTTTTCTCCGTAAAATTCTGGGGTTTCCCGAACATAGGTATCACATTCATACCCTGCTTGTCCGACGACAAAATCTCGAACCCGCTCCTCTAGTTGCGAGAGATTCTGGTCAATTCCCGCATCATTGCCGAGGAAACGATAGAGTTTATTGTAAAACTCGGCGTTATGGATGCTCTCCCGCAGTTGGAAGAAATAGTTAGCTACCAACTCTTCTGAGGCGTTGACTAACACCGCTTTGAGTTGATTGGCGAGAGTATAAAAGGCTTCGACCAAAATCGCCATCATGGGAACGACGGCATTTTCAGGGTGACTTTTTTGAGCCAGTTTGTAGGTTTCCCCAACGGAGAACTCTTCAATCAAGTCATCGAGCTTTTGCAACATCCGCTTTTGCAACTGGCGGAAGTCTCGCTCATAGCTGGTGTTGTTTTTGTCGGCGATGGACTCGTTGAGATAGGTTAGCACATAGTCTTTGAAGTCGTCGCCAATTTGTTTGAGTTCTTTGTTGAGTTGTTGAACCTGCTGCTCTTTGATGGTATCAATTTCTTGGGGTTGGCTTTCTAAGTCCTTCCAGGTTTTAATGTAGTAGTTGCGGAGTTCAATGCAAAGAGGTCGCAGGTCATTGGCGAGTGCTTCAAAAAGTTGGGGACGGCGGTCTTCCATGAGGTAGCGAGTGATTTCTCGCCGGAAGTCCTGAATCCCACTGTCACGAACCAGTTGTTCAATTAGTTCTTGTCCATAGGTGTTGAGGATTTGCTGATATTGCTCTTTCTCACTGTCGGCGTTGCTGATGGCTGGAGTGCTGGGGAAGCGACTGCGAGATAAACGTCCAGGGGTGGAGAAATAGCGGTTAAACTCGAAGATGAATTTGGGGGTCAGGTCTTGTTGGTCAAAGGTGGAGGGAGTGTTGGCAAAAATGGTATCGAGTCCCCAATGGTTTTCGGGATTCGCTTGACGAATTTGGCTGCCATAAAATCCCAGTAAGGCACTGGTTTTATAAATACGATCGCCTCCTCGAAATTGCGATTTAATTTGGTAGTCGAGACGATTCCGAAGTTGGTCATCGTACCAGGTGGCATCGATATAGTTGAAGGCATAAAAGACGCGATCGCGAATCCCTGGACTCTTCTGAATCCGCTCCAGCAACTGGGTTTCCTCGGTGGTCAACTCCCCATTGGCTGCGGTTTTAAACACACAAATAACGGCTGATGTGTCGGGATGCTCAATCTTGTCATAGGCGATTTTAGCATCTTTTTTAACCGGAGCATCAATGCCAGGAGTATCAATAATGACATTGCCATCTTCTAAGAGAGGATGGTGACAGTAATAGTTGATTTTCTTGAGAACCGAACTATTCTGACTACGCCGGGCATATTGGGAGGCTTCATCCAGGCTGTTGGCGTTGAGTTGGGCCATCGAGTAGGTGGCATTGTTGACCGTATCAATGCGATCGCGATTGGCTTGCCAACCCAAAATAAGCTGTTCCAATAACTTCGCCTGTTTTGCACGTTCCGTGCGACTTTCACCTCCTTCAGCTTCCCAAATTCCCTGAGACATTTGGCTGAGTTTATCCAGTTGCTGGGTATCACTGAGATCCCCCATTTCCGTAATTGCCAGCAGTTGACTCAATTCCCCAATTTGTTGGCGAATTTCTACTTGGCTGAGAAACGTCAACTCAACTCGTTCCTGATTGGGGTCTGGCTCATATTCAATGTAGCATTCCGTTCCCGTGGCGTGACCCTGGGCACTATAGAGCAGTTCTCGCTCCAAAAGTGCGTTAATCAACATCGATTTCCCGGCACTAAATGCCCCCGCAAAGACAATTTCAAAGCGGGGTGAGATAGCTTTATTCAGAGAGGTGCGGATTGTTGCAGTATCCTGACTAGGGAGTGTGGCTTCAGCATTCTGGAGTTGAACGAGGGTTTGTACCTGGCTGTCCAGGTTTTGGCATTGGGGAGGTGTGGGATTCATAAGACCTTTGACTAAATGTGATCCGTTGGCCTGTAGTTACAGAGCCGTTTTCTAATTGTAGGGAAATGTGACGATTTTTTTTGATTGATTTTGGCTCGCCTGTCAGATTCAGTCCTGTTCCTATAGTATTATAATGGAGGCAATCCCTTAATTTAAATGAATTACCTCATAACCAATCCGTTCACGGAGATGGTGAGCCACGTCAACCCAGTGACAGCGCTTGAAGTCAAGTTTTGCACGGAGACAAAAAACTGTTCCTTACTGGGCTAATTTGTGAATCTCATTCAAAGTTTTGCCTGACTCACCAGGATGGATATAAGCTCACTCAATCTAAAAACTCAAGCCAGTTAATTGCTCGTTCGTATCCTTCTTGCTCTCCTTGTTCGAGATATAAACCAGCCGCTTCTTCATAATCCTCCAGTGCGGTATTGATATCGCCTAATTTAAAGTAAGAATAACCTCTACCCGAATAGGCTGATGCCTCGTTAGGATCCAGGCGAATAGCTTGGTTAAAATCATAAATTGCTCGTCGATATTCTCTTAGTTTATTATAAGAAAGTCCTCGGCTAATATAAGCTTTAATATCAGTATGATCCAGGCGAATGGCTTGGTTAAAATTGTCGATTGCTCGTCGAGACTCTCCTCTGCTCAGATAAGAGAGACCCCGGTTTAAGTAGATATAATGCTGATTCGGATTTAGATCTATTGCCCGATCAAAGTCATTGATTGCCTGTTCATAGTCTCCTAATTGATGGTAACTGATTCCGCGAAAATTATAAGCCTCATATGAGCTTGTATTGTTGCGAATTACTTGAGAAAAAGCATCAATGGCACGTCGGTAATTCTGTTCGCCATACAACTGTATCCCCCGTTCATAAGCTTCCTGTACCGCATCTGCCACCTCCAGGAGAGTCTGTATGTGAGTCATATTGGCGGACAGGACTCGGGGACTTGCAAAATTGAGGACCGCTACCACCGTAGTCAAACTTAAACCATAGTGGAACTGTTTTAAGAGAGTCAACACCTTTTGACTTACCATTCGTCATCGAGTTTGGAAAATATATTGATGTATTGTCTCCTATCGCCAACAGCGTTACCATAGACCGTAACATTTTGCAATGTGATAAACTCCTGACAGATGTAAAGATCTGCGCCAGGAAGCCATCCCTTTTCCAGCGAAATGACCCCTCCACCGCCAACTAGCACTAGCATAGATAGCAACAACAACGTAAGAGGATAATGAAACGACGATATTGGTTAGTGGTGGCGATCGCCTTTCTCCTCATCGTCAACGCTCATCGCCTGACTGGGGGACTATTCCCCTCACAACTCGTCCCCAACGAACTCCTCTCCCGCCTCGAAACCTCCGTCGATGACCTGTCCCTAGACGATGTCAGCGAATCTCTCCCCAACCCCTCACGTCAGTCAAAAGAGCCAATTCTCCTCTACGGCGACACCAACCGAGATGGAATTGTCCGCAACCCCGAAGATCTTGAGGGCCGCGATCGCTGGTCCTGGGAGAAGGGAATCCTGCTTCCATTTAACCAAGACGACGACAACCTCAACGGTATCCCCGACTGGCAAAATAGCCAACCTATCGACTTTGTACGCGATCGCGAACTGGCCCTACTGCGTCTAAACATCCCCGAACCCTGGCAAAACAGACCCATCTTCCTCCACGCCAACCACGCCGCACGTCCCCATCTGCGGGCCTTTCAACGCACCCACCAAGGCTGGATTCCCGTCGACTTGACCGGACAAACCCCCCTGAACAGCAGTCGTAACCTCGTCATCGGCATGGAAGCCACAGACTTTGCCAATCAGGACTGGAATGGCTTTGCCGTTGTCACCGCCTTTATCCCCGATGGTGGCGAAATTGTGCAACGCGATCGCCTCGCCATGCGTGTCACCCCCTGGTTGATGCAATCCAACCTCAACCCCCCAAAACGAGTGTTCGTCAGTCCCCAATCCAACAGTACCTTCCTCCCCCAACTCGCCGCCGAAACCCAGGCCCAAAACCTCGATCTCACCACCGACTCCAGCGGTATCCTCTGGATGCAAGACACCATGGAAATCGGCTTCATGCAGTTTCCCAGTCGTGGCGAACTCCATGTGCTTCCCGCCGTCCTCAACGGCATTCGTAGTAGTCGCATCGATGGCTTTGCGCGAACCCTCCTAGGACGAGACTTTGGCTGGTTTTCCGTCGCCGCATCCCGTCCCCTCCCCGCCGCCTACTCTTGGATTGACTGGTATGGCAACTTAGAAGTCTCTCCCCCCCTTCCCGGCTATCCTTGGGGTCGCATTTACTACGGTGTCGCCAACGATTACAGCCTCCATCCCGAACTCCTCGCCTTTCTCGACGCGCAACACCTCCAGGCCCCCGCCGTGGCCCTCGATACCTCCTGGCTGTACATCGGTCATGTCGATGAAATTGTCAGCTTTATCCCCGACGGAAACGGCTCATTTCTGGCCCTCGTCACCTCCCCAGGGGCCGGAGTGGAGTTCCTCGAAACCCTCGCCGCCGAAGGACAAGGAGATGCCACTCTGGCCCGAGGCTTAAGTGGCCAGGCTACGGTGAATCAGTTATTGGCCAATGACTCGCTGATGGACCATAACCGCCAACTCCAACAGGACCATCTCAACCCCATCCTGGACACCCTAAAACAAGAGTTTCAACTCACTGACGATCGCATTCGTCTCGTTCCCGCCCTCTACCGTCCCCTAGGCGATGCCATTTTTCCCAATTTGGTCAATTTGCTCGTTTTGGGCGATCGCCTGCTTGTAAGCGATCCTCACGGGGCAATCATCGATGGAGGCGATCGCCTGCAAGAGATATTTTTAGACCTCATTGAGGGAACCGGACTCAGCGTCGCCTTCCTCGACGATAGGGAATATCATGAACTCAAAGGGAACATCCACTGTGCCACGAATGTTCTGCGTCAGGGGTCAGAACAAGCCTTCTGGAGTGCCTTACCCGATCCCATCAAACCCTAAATCATGTCGTGATTAGAGGAGATGAACCGCTCATCTCTTACCCGAGTCGACCCAGCAACTCCTTAGTGGATAATACGGGTATCGGCGATCGCGACTTGCCCCGTATTTATCGCCTGAAACAGGAGTTCTGCATCTTAAAAAAAGGGTTCTCGCTGCAATAGAAAATCCAGGATAATGTTCGTATCAATCAAAGCTCTCACCCTAGATACTTCTCCAGCCGTCTCTCGTCTAACATGGCAGCGACCTCTTGATCCGTGGGCGTGGCTTGGTCTGTTTTGAGTAGCCCCCGCATCCTATCAATAGCAGCAGAACGCTCAGTCTTAGAAATTAAGCGGTCTTGAAACGATGCCGCTTCCCGTTGCTCCGTCATACTTTCCATGACTTTTTCAATCAAAACCGCCTTGTCTGAATCCGATAATGCAGTAGCTTCCGAAATGATTTGGTTGAGAGTTAACATGGGATTTTTAGAAGTCCAGAGGTTAACCTTCAGTCTAACATACCGCTTTCTTAAAGATAGAATCCAAACGTTTTGCCAGACGTTCCCAGTTGTGGGTGAAGCCGGGA
>LJZT01000114.1 GCA_001314905.1 Phormidium sp. OSCR | reverse complement strand
CGATGCGTCGTGACATCTAACGATGTCGTGGTGTACGAAGACCTCAAGATACAAAACATGGTTAAGAACCATCACTTGGCTAAGTCGATTTCTGATGCTTCGTGGTCTCAATTCACTCAATGGCTAGATTATTTTGGGAAAATCTGGGACAAGACCGTGGTTGCTGTTGCTCCGAACTACACCTCCCAAGACTGCTCAAATTGCGGTCATCGAGTGAAAAAATCACTCAGTACGCGCGGTAGTTCACGCTTGGTTTGACCATTCTCTGGGGGATGGCCGATGCTGCCAAAATCCTTCCAGAAGTAACCGCTGTTCGGCCCGGGCGATGGCCCGAATCTGAGTCTCTAAATTTTCGGGACTGAGGCAGACTCCGCTGACTCCGCAGCGGATAAACGCCTCTAGGGCAGCGTCGCTCTTGATAGGGGCCAGGGAATCGGCACAGATGGTACAGGGAATCTTGAGGCGACGGGCGCTGAGGGCTAAATGGGCGATCGCCTCTAAAACTGCCGGATGAGTGACATCGAAATGGGCGGCTACTTGAGGATCGTCGCGATCAAAGCCCAGAATCAATTGACTCAAATCATGGCTACCAATGGCAATTCCCTGAACCCCAGCCTCAACATATTGCTCCAGTAAGACAGCCACGGAGGGAACTTCGGCCATTAACCAGCATTGAAACCCCCGAGAGCGATCTAAGCCTTGTTGACGAATCAAGGTTTGAGCGGCTTTAAACTCCTCGATGGAGCGGACAAAGGGCAAAATCAAACGCAAGTTGTCATATCCCGCTTCCTGGACTTGGGCTAGGGCCGTGAGTTCTTCTTTAAAGCCACTGGAGTCCTGCGTATAGGCCAGGGTTCCCCGTAAGCCTAGGGCTTGTCCGGGCCGCCCTCCATCGTGACTGCGATAGTACACCGGGCGTGGGGCAAAGGCTTGGGCGATCGCCCGTAACCCCTCGCTCAAGCGGTGCAGTCGCTCTGGGGGAGGGTATTGACTCAGAGCGAGGCTTTGGGCCAGCAGTTCTGAGCGGATTAAGCCCACGCCAGCGACGGGAAGTTGCCCTAAAGAGGGAGCAAGCTGCGGTTGGCTAAACGAAAGAAACAGCTCAGTTCCATGGACGGGAAGGGTTGGGGACATAGGGGTCAGTGAAGAGGGCCGGTTTGCAGAAGATACCGGTAAATTGGGGGCTGGGTTGAGATGGACTTGGCCGCGATCGCCGTCGAGATAAATCACCTGTCCCGTTTTAACCTGTTGGCTTAGATTGGCCACTCCCATCACCGCCGCAATGCCCAATTCCCGCGCCCAAATGGCTGCGTGGCTAGTGCGGCTGCCGCTTTCGCTGATGAGTCCCACCAGATGTTGGCAGGGCGGGGCATCTTGCGGCTCAAACTCGGGCACGACCAAAATTTGCTTGTGGGGCTGGCCCTGGCCCGTCTTGTCCTGAATCTCTAAATCTGACAACCGACAGACCACGCCATAGACTTGACCCCCCGAGGCGGCGATTCCCTGGACTAGACCCGACGGGCGGGGGCGATCGCCTCCCGGTTGGCTCAGAGTTGGCCATCTTAAGTTGGGAGAGCCTTGAGGATAATATTGGCTAATGTACCAGGTTGGGGCGGTGTCGGGATGCGGCTGAGTCAAAACCCATTCGAGATCGGCGCGATCGCTGTCTTCGTGACCTAAGTACTGATAGAACTGTTGGGCGTGATGACGGAGTTTTCCCAGTAGGTTGGGTTTGAGAACCGGTCCCTGGGGGCGATCGCTATCTACGGCGACCAGGTGAATTTCCCCTGAGTCGGGACAGAGAGCCTCGTAACAGAGATAGGTTCCGGGATGATGCTGGCGGATTTGACCCGTGTTGGCGTCAAGGTGATAGCGTTCAGGATCGATACCGCCGTTCCACAGGCTTTGGGGTAAGCCCCGAGTGGCAATGATATGAATCGTATCCCGACGTAGGTTGAGACATCCTGAAACTAGGGTTGGCCGTAGGGGTTGGATGAGAATCCCTAAGTAGATTTGGTCGAGGGGAATCTTCGCTCGTTGCCAATAGAGGAGACAGCGGGCGCGGAAGAGTTCGGCCCAGGCTTGTTTGAGGGTTTGGCCGAGGCCGGTGCGATCGCTCGAACTGACGTGACTCTCTAATAGGGCCGCGATCGCCAAGGACTCCTGGCCTAGCCCGAGGGGGGCTAGATATAGGGGGTCTATATATAAAGATGGATGAAAAATCAGTTGAGTCGCATCAAGGGGGGCGATCGCTTGACTGAGGTCGGCGGTGATAGTCTCAGGAAGTTTGACCTTGAATAGGGCCTGACGGATCTGTTGGGCGATGGCCTGGAGTTGTCGGGAATCATCGGTTTGCAGATGCAGGGGGCTGTGGGAGAGTTCGGCAAATAGGGGATCGCGCCAGGGGGTGGTCTCCCATACCTCTCGCAGCAGTTGCGCGGATACCACCACTCCCGGCAGAATCGGCTCGGGGTGGGCGGCTAACTGACTCAGGTGATAGGCCCGATCGCCCAACCAGAGTCGGGGAACTTCCTCGGAAGCGGTGAGTTGAAAAACGTCTGCCACGGAATTTTGAAGTTTTGCGATCGCTCTCCCGTCGATTGTAACGCCTTCGTCATCTTGTCCCCCAGAATCCCCCTCAATTCGTCCATCCGTGGGACGACTGAGGTTCCCGGGGCGACCCCATCTTCACACTTTCCATACAAAACCCTTAAAATTACGGCTCTTTTTTTAAAGCCTTCGTAAAGATTCCCGTAAAAACCCCCATATTATCGAGAGAGTCTTTATAGTGATACTCAGAAGAACTTAATTATAAACACGCAAATAAAGGAACTGATCATGAAAACGACGACTCAACTCACCCAAAGAACACTGACCTTGACCGCAGGTGCGGCGATCGCCCTCGGTGGACTCATCATCGGTGCGAACCCCGCCTCAGCACAACTCGGAACCCCGGCTGGTATTAGCAGTGATAGCGATGACGACTACCCCGGTCCCGGTTCCGGTTGTTTCATCGATAATGACTGCACTCTACAAGGGTCATTAGACTATTTGACGGTTGACGGCGACTTCTTCGATGTCAACGCCGCTGAAACGGGCTACGAATACTTCACCAATACGGCGACGGGGAGTTCGATCTCGCAATTCATGTTTGAAATTGCCGGCTTCGCCGCAGATAATACCTTTGGTATTTTTAACCAGTCTGGTTTGAAACTGGAGATTTTTAACGGATCAGATACCTCCAAAGATGAAAGTACGGTGTCTTTCTTCGAGGATGGGACAGTCCGAAGCTCCACCCTTCAACATCCCGATAACGGAGTAAGTTCGGTCACCACAATTGTTGAGAACTTTGGAAATGTCTTCGGCTTCTATATCACCAGTCCCCAGGGAACCTTCTACTCCGATGACAGTATGAATCCCAATGGAATTCGTCATTCGGCTATCTATCAAGGGGATGGGAGCTTTAGTATGGATCTTCCGGGCAAAAAACCTGGACTCTTCACCGATAATGAGTTTATCGTTGCCTTTGAGGATAAATATCAAGGCAGTGACTTCGACTACAACGATTTGGTGGTTATGGTTGAATCAGTTGAACCCAAAGATGTTCCTGAACTCTCTCTCCTCTTGGGGTTAGGTGCCATGGCTGGTTCTCTGTTTGCCACCCGCAAACGCCAACGCAGCTAGTTCGTTGTTCCTCAATATTCCTTAATTTGAGTCAGGGCATCTCTTGGGATCAGTGAATCATAATGCTGAATCGTGACTCCTTTTGGCGGCAGTTCTTCGAGAACTGCCGCCAATTTTTTGAGTGATATAGCAATCGAAGATTGCCTTAGGATACTCTGAGGAAGAGAATCTCCTACCTCTTGCCTCTTGTCTTGCCTCTTGCCTCTTGCCATCCCCTCCACCGGAGGGGTGCCCGGAGGGCGGGGTGGGTTCTCCCTCTTGCCATCCCCTCCACCGGAGGGGCAGGGGTGGGTTATGCCTCTTGCCTCTTGCCTTCTTTTCCCAAGTTTTTTTGTCCTATTCAGACCAATTTTTGCTATATAATCCCTAAGTTGGCAAAAGTCTTGAGCTGGTGCGTTTACTCGATTCCGTTCTTAACCTGGTTTTACGTCCCAACTGTCCCCTGTGCGATCGCCCCCTGAACGGACAAGAACTCTGTCTGGCCTGTCAACGCCGCCTCGATGACTGTCGCCAGCGGAATCCCCGTCAGCAGTGGCGGGGAGAATTGCCCCTATTCGCTTGGGGAACCTATAACGGAACCCTCAAACGGGCCATCGCCGCCCTTAAATATGAGAATAACCCTCAACTCGCTCGTCTCCTGGGACATCGCATGGCTGAAGCCTGGCAAGAGTCGCCGAGATTGCCTAAATCCCTCATGGTTGTTCCCATCCCCATGCACCCCGATAAACAGCGACAACGGGGCTTCAATCAAGCCGAACGTCTGGCGCGGTATTTTTGTGATTTAACCGGCTTTCCCTTGGCAGCTAAGGGGCTACAACGGGTTAAAAACACCCAACCCCTATTCCAACTAACTCCCCAACAGCGTCAGCAGACCTTGTTCAAGGCGATCGCCCTGGGGCCGGCCTTTCAACGTCGTCCACCCCGCCAGCAAGTTCTCCTTCTCGACGATATTCACACCACCGGAACCACAACCCTCGAAGCCAAAGCCGTCTTACAACAGCATCACATTTCTGTGGCTGGGGTTGCGGTTCTGGCGAAAACTCAACGGTAGAGCCATCGCTAAGAGGAAGGCTGAGGCTAGGCGGCCATGGAGGCTTCAACCCCTTTAGCCCAATCTCTAGCCCAATGTAGGGTTTGACGCACCTCGGCGGCACTGGGTCCCTCACAATAGAGTCGTAACACCGGTTCGGTACCACTAAAACGCACCAGGAGCCAACTTTCATCGGCGAGACGGAACTTGTAACCATCGGTGGTTTGACAGCTCTCGACGGCTTTCTCGGCGATGGTGTCGGGGGGATGTTGTTCCAACTCATCGACGAGGGCCTGACGCACCGCCATACTGGCTAGGGGCAAATCAATGCGGTCATACATCGAGACAAACTCGACCTTCTCCTGTAAATCCCGATAGAGCAGGCCTAAACCTTTGCCCGACTGTACCACCGCCTCTAGGACATACAAGGCCGACAAGAGGGCATCCCGTTCGGGAATATGGGTGTTGTAGCCAATTCCCCCGGATTCCTCACCGCCGAGGAGAACATCCTGCGAGAGCATGATATCGGCGATGTACTTAAAGCCAATGGGGGTTTCTAACAGGGGGAGTTCATAGAGTTTAGCCAAGCGCGGGATTAAATCTGAACCACTCACGGTTTTGACAATTTGCCCCGAGAGTCCCTTTCGTTGGGCCAAATGTTCCATCAAAATGGGGATGAGAACCTGGGAACTAAGGAAATTGCCTTCACTATCGACCGCTGCAATGCGATCGCCGTCGCCGTCAAAGACAATACCAACGGCCAATCCCTGACTGTTGAGACGATGGCCCTTGATGGCCTCAAATAACCCCGCTAGGTTCTTCGGGAGCGGTTCTGGGGCACCACCGCCAAAAAGGGGATCGCGATCGCTGTTGAGTTCCTCAATCGGCGCCTCTAAAATCTTGGCTAATCCTCCCGCAGCTGCGCCGTGCATGACATCGGCAAACACTGTTAATTGGCCCGACTGAAGCACCTGACGAATGCCCTCGATATCCACTTTTGTACGTAAATCCGCGCAAAACTCCGTCCAGGGATCGAAGTGGGTTAAGGTTCCTGGCCTCTCAGCCGTGACGACTTCCCCGGTTTTGAGTTGAGCCTCAATTTCCTGGGTAATTTCTGGGGGAACCGAGCCACCAAAGCCACCCTTGACCTTTAAACCTAAATAGCGGGCCGGATTATGGCTGGCCGTCATAACAATCGCCCCTAAAGCGCCGCGATGATGGGCCGCCCAACTGAAGGCCGGTGTCGAGGCGTAGGACTCCGATAACAGCACATCAAACCCCGCCGCGACGAGGCAATCGGCCGCCAGTTGCGCG
This sequence comes from Phormidium sp. OSCR, assembly GCA_001314905.1. Lineage (GTDB taxonomy): Bacteria > Cyanobacteriota > Cyanobacteriia > Cyanobacteriales > Geitlerinemataceae > Sodalinema. The sequence goes on along the minus strand of LJZT01000114.1, from coordinate 8,572 downwards.
AAATCCTCGGCCATGAAGCGACGATCATAGCCCACCACGATGCTGCGCGATCGCGCCGTAGCACCATAATGACGGTCTAAAACGGCGGCGGCCACGGGAGCCACCTGGGCCACCCGCTCAAAGGTAAAATCAGCGGCGATGGTGCCGCGCCAACCATCGGTACCAAAGTGGATCGGATTAACGTGAAACGGCATAGAAGTCGGATGAGACACGGCTAAAAATTCCCCCAGTCAGACAACGAAAATGGTACAAACGAGCCAAAATTTAAACCCATCAAATTCTCTGCCCGGCCCATCCGTTGATATCTCCGTTAAGGGAAGTTTCAGACCCAACGTGACTCAGAAGCGGCTAGAATTTGATGGCGGCGATCGGCAACCCAACAGCAATGTAGCACGTCATGTTAACGTGTTAGGGTTCCCCGCCCCGGATCGACGTGCTTTGTCTGTCAACCCATCAAGACAACCGAGACAATAGATCTGTGGGAAACCAAGTGTGAGAGAGTATTTGACATGGTTGGACTGAATGTTGTCCTAACGGAAGACGATACCCTGTTTAGCGGTACGGAAGCCGACGATACCATTGTGGGTAGCGCCGGTAGCGAGACCATTTTTGGTTTAGCCGGGAACGATATTCTAGCCGGCGCCCCAGGTGAAGATGTCTTGTTTGGCAACGAGGGCAATGACAGCCTTTTCGGAGGCAAGGACAATGATACCCTCTTTGGCGGGGCGGGAAATGATTATCTGTCTGGAGATGACGGCGATGATGTCATTTTCGGAGAGTCGGGACAAAATACCATCGTTGGCGCTCAAGGTGATGATTCCCTGGTTGGGGGAACCGGTGATGATATCATTCGTGGCATTGAGGGCAATGACACCATCGTCGGTACAGGCGGCAATAATGTCCTCGCCGGTGGCCCCGACGAAGATATTATCGTCGGCGGCCTTGGCAACGATACCATCTTGGGCGGTTTGGGGGATGACCAAGTCCGAGGGTCCGATGGCAATGATTTAATCTATGGGCAGCAGGGCAATACGATTCTGGCGGGAAATCGCGGTGATGACACCCTCATTGGTGAGGATGGCGATGATACGATGTTTGGCGGTCGCGGTAGTGATATCCTCGTTGGAGGACCCGGTGATGACAGCCTGTTTGGTGATGATGGTAATGACACGATTTTTGGCAATGCCGGTGACGATACCATTGTCGGTGGCTCGGGGGCCAATCTCATCTATGCTGGACGGGGCAATGACTTGGTGATCGGCAGCGAGGGCCGTAATACGATGTTCGGCGATGATGGAGATGACACGATTTTTGGCAATGCCGATGACGATACGATCGCCGGCGGTGATGGCAATGACGTCACCCAAGGGGGACAGGGGGATGATTTTCTCTTTGGCAATCAGGGGGATGATACCCTGTTTGGCGATCGCGGCAATGATTTCCTGGCCGGCGGCCAAGGGAATGATTACCTCGTGGGTAGTCAGGGAAACAATACCCTTCATGGTGGCGGCGGGGCCGACAATTTTGTTCTGATTGATAAACCCGGCTTAGATATCATTTTAGACTTTAATAGTGCCGAAGACGATCGCCTACTCTTGGGCGGACTTCTTACCTTTGAGGATATTGAGATCAATCAGGGGACTGGGGTTAACGTCAATGATGCCGTCATTACCCGTCGCGACTCGGATTCGGTCATTGCCATTCTACGAGGCGTTCCCATCAGCAATATCACCGAAGGCGTGTTTGCCCCTGATTTTGCCGATTTACCGGACTTTGATGACATTGAGGATGACCCAGGGGACGATGATGATGATGAGGAAGACGCTGATCCTGATGCGAACTTGACGACAACCCCTCAGTTACGAGGGGCCGAACTCCTGGTGGCTAATAGTGCGGGAGAGGTTGGCCAGGTGGCTGCTGAGGATGCTGAAGGGTTTAGCATTACTGGGGTCGAAACGAACGACGGCGAGAGTCTCGAAGATGCCATTACCATTGAGAGTGACGGAACAATTACCCTCACCAGTGGTGGCGTGAGTGCGTTGGAGGACAACGGCACCTATTTAGATATCAGCATCGAAACCGACGCCGGCGACTCAGGAACGGTGCGGCTGTATGGTCGTATTGTGGATGCCTTGGAGGACGAGGAAATTGGCAATAGTGATGATGTGAGCGTCGGCAATGGCCAAGATACCATTCGCATTGCTGCCGGAACCTATAGCGATGCCTTAAATCTAACGGAGTCGGTGACCTTGTTGGGGGCCAATGCAGGAACCGCTGGCGACGACAGCCGTGGCGATGAATCGGAAATTACCGCCACTGTTGAAGTCAATGCCAACAATGTGACCTTAGATGGCTTGAGCTTTACTGAAGGGGTTGATGGAGACAACACGGGTAACAATCTACGGATTGTCAATAATATCTTTGAGGGGGTTGGTCTGTCGGTGCGTCCTGATGAACGTCGAACTGGGGTCAGGATTGCCAATAATCAGTTTAATGACATCGAAGGGGTTGGCATCAGTTTGAGTACCTTGAGTGATGCTACGGTGAGGGGAAATGTGGTAAATGCCATTGGCACCGAAGCCGATAGTGATGCGATTGTGGCCGATTTACTCATTGGTAGCACCCTCTCGGATAATACCCTCAATGTTGCGGCTGGGGGAGGGTCGGGGATTCAACTCTCGGGGACTGAGGATGCGGAGACTCCTCTGGAGGATATCACCGTCTCGGGGAATACCATTAACGGGGAGTCGGATGCCGGCCGCGGACGAACGGATGGCGGGATTACGTTACGGACGGGGAATTTCCAAAACTTACTGATTGAGGAAAACACTGTCAGCGGCTTTAGTGCCGATAATCTAACGGGTTCATTATTGGTCACCGCTGGGACGCAAATTCCGGATCCCGATCAGGTTCAGTTGTTGGATAATGTGTTTGCGGCTGAGTCTCCGGGTTTCTCGGTTTATGTGGCGGCCACGACGGCGGATGTCCCCAGTTTACAGGTGGGTGATAACTTCTCGGAGGCGGAAACGGATTTGGTGGCGGACAATGTCGCAGCGGTTGAAAATACTGAGTTTCTGTTTAGTTAGGTGGGTTGAATTGATGGGGCTGAGTGTTCAAAGCGGCTGTTTAAATTCGTTGTCTTGGGGGAGGCTTGTCGCTCCGGGCCGACTAAGCAATTGGTGTACAGTAGGAGTTGTCTTTTTAAGCTGTGGTTGTTTTGACTCCTTCCCCAATGATGGATGATACCTTTAGCCAGCAACACCCGTTACGCATACTTTTGGCGGAAGATAATCTCGTCAATCAGAAGGTGCTGTTACGGTTGTTGAAACGGTTGGGATATGAGGCCGATGTGGCCAATAATGGTCTCGAAGCGGTCGAAGCAGTTCGTCAAACGGCTTATGATGTGGTCTTGATGGATATTCAGATGCCCAAGATGGATGGAATCAAGGCCACTGAGTGCATTTTCTCGGAATGGCCTCCGGCGGAACGGCCTCAGGTGATTGCGGTGACGGCGAATGTGTTGCCGGAGTATGAGGAGGCTTGTGAGGCGGTGGGGATGGTGGGGTTTGTGACGAAACCGGTGAGTTTGAAGACGATCGCCGAGGCGTTGAGGGGTTGTGATGTGACGCAACGGTAAGATCCCCTAAAATCAAGGGGATGTTCTTTGGTTTGACACCTCTTTTGAGCTTATCTTCTCCGTCGCCGTCGAGTTACCGGCTGTTGTTGCCTTATTTATCGCCTCATCGCTCTGTGATTGTGGCAGCGATCGCCTGTACGTTAGGATTTACCCTATTTTGGCCGCTTCTGGGTTGGCTGGCGGGACGCATTGCTGAATATATTGGGGAGGGGGATGTGGGGGCGATCGCCCAATTGGCGGCTTGGAGTGCGGTCATTTTTGTGGTTCGGGGGGCGGTTCAATATGGACAGGATGCGTTGATGGCGAAGGCCGCGTTTGCGACGGCGTTTGATTTACGTTGTCAAACCTACGCTCATTTGCAACGGTTGAGTCTGGATTACTTCGCCACGGCTAAAACGGGGGATCTCTCCTATCGCCTCACGGAAGATATCGATCGCATCGGCGAGGTGGTGAACAAAGTCTTTCATCAGTTCCTCCCCAGTGTCTTACAACTGCTGGTGGTTCTCGGCTATATGGTATGGCTAAATTGGCAATTGACCCTGGCCACGTTTGTGATTGCCCCGATTATGGCCGGGTTGATTGGCGGTTTTGGCGATCGCCTGCTGCAAGTCTCCCGTCGCAGTCAAACTCAAATCTCGAATTTGGCGGCTTTATTGACGGAACTGTTTGCGGGGATGCGTTTAGTTCAGGGATTCGCCGCTGAAGACTACGCCAATCATCGTTTTTCCCAAGCGGCGGATCTTAACCGTCGCACCAAATATACTGCTGAACAACTCAAGGCACTTCAGTTTGTGGTGGTGGGGTTTCTCGAAGCCATGAGTGTGCTGTTGTTGTTTTACTTGGGGGCCTGGCAAATTTCCCAAGGACATCTCACCGGTGGGGGGTTTGTCAGTTATATTGCAGCGGTGGCCATGTTGATTGATCCGATCTCCCTTGTCACCAGTAATTACAACGAGTTTAAGCAGGGAGAAGCCTCGGTCGATCGCGTGTTTGAGTTACTGCATCTTCAGCCGTCGGTACAGGAGTCTCCCGAGGCGATCGCCCTGCCGCCGGTGACGGGTAAGATTGAGTTTTCTCAGGTGTCGTTTGCCTATGGTTCGCCGGATACTCTGTCGCCGACATGGGTGTTAGAGAAGTTGAATCTTCTGATTTTCCCTGGAGAAACCATCGCCCTGGTGGGGGCTTCTGGGGCCGGAAAATCGACGCTGATTAATCTGATTCCCCGTTTCTATCAGCCTCAACGGGGTCAAATTCTCCTCGATGGGGTGGATGTGGCCCAGGTGACGCTGAAGAGTTTACGCCGACAAATTGGCATTGTGCCACAGGATACGGTCTTGTTTGCTGGAACGGTGGCCCAAAATATCGCGTTTGGCCGGGAGGAGTTCGATCTCGAAGAGGTGATTGAGGCGGGGAAGGTGGCCAACGCCCATGAGTTTATTTCTCAACTTCCTGATGGCTATTTCACACTCCTCGGGGAACGGGGTATCACCCTGTCTGGGGGACAACGGCAACGGTTGGCGATCGCTCGGGCAGTCCTCCTCGATCCAAGTATCCTGATTTTAGATGAGGCCACCTCGGCCCTGGACTCGGAATCCGAAGCCTTGGTTCAGGAGGCCTTGGAGCGCATTACCGGCGATCGTACGGTTCTGATTATCGCTCACCGCCTGGCCACAGTCCGCCGCGCCGATCGCATTTTGGTCATGGAAGCCGGACAATTGATTGAATCAGGAACTCACTCAGAACTCCTAGCGGCCAATGGACGCTATGCTCAGTTTTATGCTCAACAGTTCCATTGAGGCAGCCGAAAGTTGCCTCTGTGAGCAGAAACGGGGGCTTCTCCAGCCACAATGCCCAAAAAACTCAAAAAAATTTGCCTCAAGGGGTTGACATCCCCTGACAATTTTGCCATGATAGTAAACACGCAAACGCAAGTGAGCGTTCTGCGGGTGTAGCTCAGTGGTAGAGCGTCACCTTGCCAAGGTGAATGTCGCGCGTTCGAATCGCGTCACCCGCTTTTTACCCGCTTCTCAACCCATTTCCCCCAGCCCGTCGGTTTGGGGGATATTTTTTTGCGGATTTGGCCCCGTCTGAACCAACCCACTCTAAGTCGAGCGGCTGAGAAACTGACTGGCGAGACTAATGGCGTTACTGACATTGATTCCACCATCCCCAGAGAGGAAGTCCATCAGGACTGGGTTATCACTCGCTTGAGGATCTTGGCTAGAATTTCCCGATTTGAGGAGATTTAAGACCAGAGGCACAAAGATAGGCAGTAGCGCCTGAATTTGGTTGGGATTCGCCCCCGTTTTTTGGCTGGCTTCAGAAACGACCTCTTGCTGTTGTTGAGGCGAGAGTAAGGCTTGTACGGCGTCAAGACTCGATTGGGTGCCGCCAAACTGCTCAATGAGGGTTTGCACGGTTCCCGTTCCCTCGCGATCGCATTTAGATTTAAGGCTAGACTGGACTTGTTTACCCACGAGAGACAGCAACACCTGACTGGTGTTCGTATTGAGTCCCTCACGGCCACCACTCTCCTGAAGGGTGCTGATAATCCCGCCAATTTGTCCCACGTTCGCCTGTAGATTGGGATCATTGAGAGCGTTGGAGATTTTTTCAAAAATAGACATAGATGCTTGAGATTGCTCGTTAATTCAGTGGACCTGTTGATTTTAACGTAGCGGACTCGAAAGAGGAGACTGGCAATCTCCGGGAAACGTCTCACTCATGGCAAACTGGTAGACAACACCCAACCCATGAAGCTCAGCGACATCTCCCCCTGATATGAGCAACCCCATTGACTCCACGCCGAAGCCAGCATCTCACCCCGATGCAAATCAGGTGAATCGCTTACAGCGTCTAAGTTATCTTCTCGATCAGTCAATCCCCATTCCCGGTACAGGGTATCGTATTGGGCTCGATCCGATTTTGGGACTGTTTCCAGCTTGGGGAGATGCGGCTGGAGCGGTGTTGTCGGTCTATATTGTTGTCAATGCACTTCAGTTGGGGATTTCTAAATCTGTGTTGCTGAAGATGCTATCCAATATCTTGCTAGAAACCGTGGTTGGGGTGGTTCCAGTCTTCGGCGATATTTTTGACGCGACTTGGAAGGCCAATTTGCGCAATATGCGGCTGCTAGAGACTCATCTGGATAGTCCCAGTCCTGGACCTCGCAAACCTGTCAATCCCCTAGTATTAGCGGTGGTGGTAGTGGTTTTGGTGCTAGTCCTTGTGGCGGGGATTGTGGTCAGTGTATGGCTACTGGGATGGGCGATCTCTAGCCTCTTGAATTAAGTTGAGAGTCAACAGGGGAGATCGGCCCCCGAACGCCGCTGTTCGAGAGCCTGTCCCGGGTTTAGCACTCTCTAGTTTGACTTAGACTTGGACTTTTTCTTCAAAACCCAGAGATTTTTTTCCCGAACGAATCCTAGTTTTTTCAGCCAGCGTGAGATAGTTCTCGGACTAATTTCGTCGGGCCATAACTCAGCCATCTGTGCTTGCGTTTTATCGGCATTTTCTTCGACAAAGGTACGAAAATTGTCCAAATCTTTAATCTTATGACTATGACCGGGTGGACGATAGTCTCGGGGACGAAAATCTCCCGTTTCGGCTTTGCGTTTAAGCCAGAGATGAATGGTGTTGCGGCTAATCCCGAACACTTCACTCACGTCACATTTTTTCATGCCATCGACTTCAATGGCCTTAATCACTTTCTGGCGTAAGTCATAGCTATAATTGTTTGCCATTTGAGCGACCCTCTCTAAATATAGGTAAGATTCAGCGGCGAACTGGCGCTGTTGGACTGGTGCTGTTGAACAGGTGTAGCCCGATTATAGCGGATGTCCTGCTTGATGTGGCAAGTAAAGAAGGGAACAGTGAATAGTGAATAGTGAATAGTGAATAGTGAATAGGGAATAGGGATAACCCACCCCTAGCCCCTCCCAGGAGGGGAAGGGAACAGGGAATAGGGAACGGGGAACAGGGAATAGGGGACAGGGAACAAGTGGGTGCTTATCTGCCAAACGAGAGTGTCTTGATGAAACCGAGTCTCTAGGCGGCCACCGTCGCCGCATAACGGACGCGGTTGGGGAGAACACCTTAGTGACTTCGATAGGCGGACAGAGACTATCATTAGGGTGGTTTCGGTTTTGAGACCTATAGCAAACTAGGAGGGGAGAGAGATGATTCGGGTATCAGATGCGCCCAAAATTCGGTCTTTGGCTGAGTTTTTAGAGTTGCCTGAGACGGAACCGGCTTGTGAGTATATTGATGGAAGAATTTATCAGAAAGTGATGCCCCAGGGAAAACATAGCAAATTGCAAATTGAGTTAGCGTCTGCTATCAATGCCCAGGGCAAGCCTTCACAATTAGCCTATGCGTTTACGGAATTAAGAGTGACGATTGGTGGGCGTTCTCTGGTTCCCGATATTTCAGTGTTTAATGGGTCTCGTATTCCTGTGGATGAGCGGGGAGAGGTGGAAAATCAGATTAAAATTTCCCCGGATTGGCTGATTGAAATTCTTTCTCCTGGACAAAGTCAGACTCGGGTGATGGATGACATTATTTTTTGTCTCAATCAGGGGACAGAACTGGGCTGGTTTGTTGATCCGCAAGAACGGTTAATCATGGTCTTTCGGGGCGATCGCCTACCCAGTGTTAAGGCGGAGTCGGAGATTGTGCCGGTGTTAAGCTGTTTTACGGGTTGGGATATCTCGGTGAATCAGGTGTTTGATTTGTTGATGTTTTGAAGTATGGGAGAGGAATGAAAAGACAATAATGGACAATAAAAAGGGGGTTCATTATATCTGGTTTTATTGGTTTCATTGTTCAGAAAATTGTGGATAACCCACCCCTGCCCCTCCCTGGAGGGGATAACCCACCCCTGCCCCTCCCTGGAGGGGATAACCCACCCCTGCCCCTCCCTGGAGGGGATAACCC
>LJZT01000112.1 GCA_001314905.1 Phormidium sp. OSCR | reverse complement strand
GCCGCATTCATCCCGACGCTAAAAACATCGGTGGCGCGGCCTTCTCCCGCTTATATCCACCTCGTCTTACAGCGCGGGGCTTCTTGCGGAATCAGCTAAACTAAGAACAGGTCATTACCCAAACGAACGAGATTATGAGCGAAAACAACATCCAAAGCCAAATTGACCAAGAGCGCCAGGCTGCACGCGACGCTTGCGATACCAGTGGTGCCAATTCTAAAGAATGCGCTGCCGCTTGGGATGCCGTCGAAGAGTTACAGGCAGAAGCCGCTCACAAAAAAAACAAGCCCGAGAAAACGTCCTTTGAGACGTACTGCGATAACAACCCGGATGCGGCTGAATGCCGAGTCTACGACGACTAGAGACTGTTCATTTCGGCAGCAACGCTTGTCAGTGAGACGGTGAGGGACATTCCTTCACCGTCTTTTCTTAGCTGTTGAGTGTTTGGGTATCACGCCAGCCGATTTCCCCCGATCAGCTCTCGTGTCACGGAACTCTGGCGGGAGCGCGAAAAATGCAAAAACAACAAGCCCCCTCATTATACGCCTAAGCTTCAAAAAATAATGAATATTTTAACAATCTTTTTATCCCGTTAACAACCTTAATCATTGCCCCAAAAAAATCAATTATAAATAATCATTAAAAAGTTGTACTCTCTCAGGAAAACATCGATAGCATAGTGAGTGAAGCTTAACCACGCGGGATGGATAATTATGGTTACTAGCGCTCCTCAATCTGCATCCGGATCTTCCAAAACTGACAGCCTGGTTCTGTGGTTTGAAGATGTTGGGATTGCTGACGTCTCCCTTGTGGGCGGTAAAAATGCCTCCTTGGGAGAAATGATTCAACAACTGTCCGCCAAAGGGGTTACCGTCCCGACGGGCTTTGCCACGACGGCCTATGCTTACCGCTATTTTGTCAAACAAGCGGGACTCGAAAGCAAACTTCGTAAACTGTTCTCAGACCTCGATGTCGAGAACTTGAAAAACCTGCGCGATCGCGGTAAACAAGCCCGCGCCTTGGTGTTGAATACACCATTTCCCAAAGAACTAGAAGTGGCGATCGCCACCGCCTACTTCAAACTGTGCGAACGCTACGGCGCCGATACCGAATTTTGCGAACGCTTTGATCCCGAGTATCGTCAAGCCTGCAAAGAATATAGCTACGACACCGACGTTGCCGTGCGATCGAGTGCCACCGCCGAAGACTTGCCCGACGCCAGTTTTGCCGGACAACAAGAAACCTATCTCAATGTCCACGGTGCCAAATCCGTTCTCGAAGCCTGTCACCGTTGCTTCGCCTCCATCTTCACCGATCGCGCCATTTCCTATCGCACCATTAAAGGCTTCGATCACTTCGACGTCGCCCTCTCAGTCGGGGTACAAAAAATGGTGCGTTCGGATTTGGCCTCATCGGGAGTGATGTTCTCGATCGACACCGAAACCGGCTTCAAAGACGCAGCCTTGATCACCGCCGCCTACGGCTTAGGGGAAAACGTCGTCCAAGGTGCCGTCAACCCCGACGAATACTTCGTCTTCAAACCCACCCTAAAACAAGGCTTTCGCCCGATCCTAGAGAAACGGCTCGGCAGTAAAGAGATCAAAATGATCTACGACGTCGGTGGCGGTAAACTCACCAAAAACGTCCCCGTTGCCGAACCCGATCGCCTCAAATTCGCCATTACCGACGATGAAGTCCTCACCCTAGCCAAATGGGCCGCCATCATCGAAGATCACTACAGCCAAGTCCGGGGTCAATATACCCCCATGGACATTGAATGGGCCAAAGACGGCCAAACCGGCGAACTGTTCATCGTGCAAGCTCGCCCCGAAACCGTCCAATCCCAAAAATCCGGGAACATCCTCAAACACTATCGTCTCCAAGGAAGTAGCGACATTCGCGTCACCGGACGAGCCGTCGGCGAAGCCATCGGCCAAGGTCTGGCCCGCGTCATCCGCGATGTCCAACAAATCGACGAATTTGAAGCCGGTGACGTTCTCATCACCAACAAAACGGATCCCGACTGGGAACCGATCATGAAAAAAGCCAGTGCGATCGTCACCAACCAAGGCGGACGCACCTGCCACGCCGCTATTATCGCCCGAGAAATGGGCATCCCGGCGATCGTTGGCTGCGGCAACGCCACCGGCGTTCTCAAAACCGGCGAAGAGGTGACCGTCTCCTGCTGTGAAGGGGAAGAAGGAAAAGTCTATGCCGGTTTAGTTCCCTTCGAGATTGAAGAAACCGTCCTCGACAACCTCCCCACCACCGAAACCAAGATCTTGATGAACGTGGGCAACCCCGAAGAAGCCTTTGGCCTCTCCGCCATCCCCTGTGACGGCGTTGGCTTAGCTCGCTTCGAGTTCATCATCGCCAACCACATCAAAGCCCACCCCTTGGCCTTGCTGCACTTTGACGACCTCGAAGATGCCGCCGTCAAACGGGAAATCGCTACCTTGACCGCCGAGTATGAAGACAAACCCCAGTTCTTCGTCGATAAACTGGCCTACGGTATCGGCACCATCGCCGCCGCCTTCTACCCGAAACCCGTCGTAGTGCGGATGTCCGACTTCAAGAGCAACGAATATGCCAACCTCCTCGGGGGACAACAGTTTGAACCCAAAGAAGAAAACCCGATGATTGGCTGGCGCGGTGCATCTCGTTACTATGACCCCAATTACGCTGCCGCCTATGGCTTAGAATGCAAAGCCCTGAAACGGGTTCGTGATGACATGGGACTCACCAACGTCATCCCCATGATTCCCTTCTGTCGCACCCCCGATGAAGGCCGCAAGGTTCTGGCGGAAATGGAAAAACATGGCTTGAAGCGGGGTGAAAATGGCTTGCAAGTCTATGTCATGTGCGAGATTCCCAGTAACGTGATCCTCGCTGACGAGTACAGTAAGGTCTTTGATGGCTTCTCCATTGGGTCCAATGACTTGACTCAATTGACCCTCGGCTTAGACCGTGACTCGGGTTTGGTGGCTCATATCTTCGATGAACGCAACGAAGGCGTCAAAACCATGGTTCGCATGGTCATCGAACGGGCTAAAGCCAACAATCGCAAGATTGGTATCTGTGGTCAAGCTCCCAGTGACTATCCTGAGTTTGCTCGCTTCCTGGTTGAACAGGGAATTGACTCGATTAGCTTGAACCCTGACTCAGTTCTCAAAACCATTCTTGATATTGCTGAGTTTGAGTCGAGCCGCTCGTAGGTTCAACTGAGTCTCCACTGAGATCATCAGATTGATGGCCTCAGATTGATGGCCTCAGATTCATGTTCAGGCTCATCCCCAACCTCTAGGTTGGGGATTTTTTTTGAGGTATTTTTCAGGCGAGCGATCGCGCTTGCCCCAGAGTGCGTCAAAATAGGACTAATCCATTCATCCTCAGACCGTATCTCCAAACGCATCCTACCCCCACAGAACGGCCCTGAGGGTCGAGGGCTGATGCCCCGCCAATAGCCTCAAAATCTGTCAACTCTCAACGGTAAACTGTCAACTGTGCTGAGCATTCTTCTTCCCGGTTATCAGCTTAGTTCACCCATCTACGAAAGCGTGAACTCCTTAGTCTATCAAGGACAGCGCGAACGGGATGGATTGCCAGTCGTTCTGAAAATTCTCAAGAGCGATCGCGCCACACCCACAGAAGTGGCCCGCTACCAACAGGAATATCACATCAATCAACAGCTCGAACTCGAAGGAGTGGTGCGGGCGTTAGCCCTCGAAACCTATCAAAATACCGTTGCGATTGTCTTAGAGGATTTTGGCGGCCAGTCCCTCAAACACCACTTGGCTCAACGGCCATCTCACCGGCTACGACTCCCGGAATTTTTGGACTTGGCGATCCAAATTGTGGAAATTCTTGGGCAAATTCACGGAGCGAATGTCATTCACAAAGATATCAACCCCGCCAACATTCTCTACAACCGGGACCTAAACTCTGTCAAATTTATCGATTTTGGCATTTCTAGCCGAGTCACTCCCCCATACACGGTTCTCCCCAATCCCAGCATCCTAGAAGGAACCCTACCCTATATGTCCCCGGAACAAACCGGGCGTATGAACTGTTCGTTGGACTATCGCAGTGACTTTTACTCCCTCGGGGTCACCTTCTATGAGTTGCTGTTAGGGCGATTACCCTTTGAAAGTAGCGACACCATGGAGTTGGTTCATTGTCATATTGCCCAAAATCCTACCCCACCTCATGACATTGACCCACAAATTCCTGCGGCCTTATCGGGGATTTTACTTAAACTGCTGGCCAAAACCGCCGATGAACGGTATCAAAGTGCTTGGGGAATCCAGGCGGATTTGGTCTTGTGCTTGATGCAGCTCGAAGCGACAGGAACCATCGAGGAGATTACCCCCGGAGAGAACGATGTCGTCAATAAATTTCGCATTCCTCAACGGATTTATGGACGCGATCGCGAACTGCAACAACTCCACCGAGCCTTCGAGGCCATTGGCGCGGTTCCCAAGTCGGAAAACGGCAGCCTCCCTAATCGCTTAATGCCATCTCTTGGCTCCACCTCGGCGATTTTTATTATGGGAGAATCGGGAGTTGGCAAAAGTGCCTTAGTGGCCGAAAGTTATAAACCCCTCAGTCGTCATTGTGGCTATTTTGTCTCGGGCCAATTTCAGCGATCGCGACGGGAGAGTTCAACGCCATCAGCCGAGGGAATAGCCCCAATCGAGACGGTCTCCCCAACCTCGTGTTACTCAGGAGCGTACAGTGGCTGGCTTAGCGCCTTAAGTGAGCTGATTCGTCAACTCCTGACGGAAACTGAAACCTCTCTGGGCCAATGGCGCGATCGCATCCGAGCCGCCGTCGAACCCCAACCGGCCCCAGAACCGTCCCCCGAGGACGACTCAACTCCCGCCAACCCCGTGGCTTCAGAGTTGGCCAACTCTGAACAGGATCTCGCCACCTTACTCGAATTGATCCCGGAACTGCAACTGGTGCTAGGACGCAAGACCCCCCCTAGCACTCCCCTGCAAGATCATGGACGCCTCGACTGTCCCCGACCGCTCCTACAACGCCTCTTACAAGTCTTCTGTCGCAGTTCTCATCCTTTCGTCGTCTTTCTCGATAACCTGCAATGGGCCGACGCCGAGAGTTTAGACCTCATCGAAACCCTCCTCGGCGATCCCCAGTCCCAATCCTTCTTGATCATTGTCGCCTATCGAGACCATCAAAACCGTTTCCTGCGTCAGCCTCAGTCTCAGTCTCAGTCTCGTCCCCCCGGACACCCCTCTCGCTTCGCCCTCAGTCCCATTTTGTCCCTACAAGAACGGCTGCGCGATCGCGGCTGTCCCCTCGGACAAATTCCCCTACAAGGCCTCGAACTCGAAGCGATCGCCGCCCTAGTGGCCGACACCCTACAAAATACCCTGAAAACGGTGATGCCCCTAGCGGCTCTAATTAGTCAAAAAACCAACGGGAATCCCTTTTTTGTGCGGGAGTTCCTGAAAACCCTCGATCGCGAAGATCTGTTGCGCTTTGATGACGAGTCCATGAGTTGGCAATGGGATATCGATCGCATCAAAGCTCAGGACATTACCGACAACGTTCTCGAATTTCTCCTCGATCAATTCAAAACCCTTCCTCCAGAAACCCAATATATCCTGCATCTCGGCTCTCTAGTGGGCATGGAATTTGATCTCGACTTAATTGCCGATTTAGCCAATTCTTCCCCCGAGTCCTTATTTCAAAGCCTAATCCCCGCTCTCGTCGAAGGCCTAGTGCAACCCCAATCCCAAGACCCCAGCTCCCTCACACTCAACCCGGCCCTACAACGCCTCGGAGACGCTCAGGATCTCTGGTTATTGCGACAATATCAATTCCTGCACGAACAAGTGCAACAGGCCGCCTACCGCATGACCGAGTTTGCCGCTGTCGAGGAAGGAGAGTCCCCCTCAAACCGCTCCCGAGACAACGCCGAGTTCCATCTACAAATTGGTAAACGGCTTTTAGAACGGGTTCAACATCCCCCCATGACCGCTCTCGTCTCCACCCCTGAAAGCGCCAATTTACCAGAGTCCTCCATTTCCCCCCATGACATTTTTGAAATTGTCTACCATTGGAACTTGGGTCAAAGCGCTATCTGCGAGGACAGCGATCGCATCCAACGGGCGCAACTGAACCAATTAGCCGCCCAACAAGCACGCCTGACCCGAGATTACATCAGCGCCATTCGTTACAGTTTAGCCGGCATTGATGCCCTCGGGGAACAGGGATGGTCAGCAACCCCCCAATTGGCCTTTAATCTTCATTTAGAACGAGCGCGGGCCAACTTGCTGCAAGGAAATCTCGATCGCAGCCAAGATTTACTAGCCATTCTCTATAATCATCAACCTCAAGCGGCCCTACTTACAGACCTCGATCAGTTGGCCCTGGCCCGCTTAAGCCTCTGTGGTGAGTTTGATGCCGCTGAACAGTTGGCCCTGGCCACCTTAGAGCGGTTAGGACTGGCGACGGCCCAGCCTCAGACTCTCAGGGACAACTCTCAAGAACCTTGGCAACTCGGGATTAACCCTGAGGACTTAACTGGCCCGCGTCAGGCCCCATCAGCCCTCGATCGCCTCTTAGGGCAAACGCTCACCCTCTACCGGGTGTATGCTCCTCAGAGTCCTCGCGGCTGGGACGTGGTACAACTGCTCTTGCTGCGATCGCAGGACCTCGGTACAATCCCCGAAACCGCCTTAGCCGCCGCCGCCTACAGTGGACTACTGCTCGATCACGGTCAAACCGACCTGGCTCGGGCCTGGGCCAACGTCAGTGAACAGCTCAACCGTCACGATGATGAGGCGCAATCTCCCGAAACAGAGGAGTCAACACCGCTGTCGGCCGGATCGGACTCATGGTCATCTTGGCTGAGTCAGGGGAATCCTTACCTGGGTTGGAGCGATTGGCAACTGGCCAGCCAGGTTTATCCCCGTTTTTATAGCATTCCTAAGGGCCTATCGCTCTTGGATGCTGCTGATCGCAATAGTAGCAAGGTCGGCGATTGGTTTGGTCGGGGTGTGATAACCGTTGAGCGGCTCTTTCTGGAGTTCTATGGTGGTAAATCTCTCGATACCCTGCTCGGGGAGATCGCGGAGGCGTTCAATTGGTGTCGCAAATATCAGCATCATTGGGCGATGGCGGCCTTAACGACGCTGCAAGGAACCCTCCGTTATTTGCGATCGGGTCAGCTCCTCAAGGAATGGGACTCGGGAGAATCGTCCCTGACTGATATCGCCCCCAGTCGACGGCGTATTTGGGGCTGTTCCCAGATTCATCGAGCCTGGATTATCTATGGACAACACCGATATACCGAGGCGTTGGCTCAGCTAGAGGGAGTCATGGCCGATCCGGCTCTAGCCTCAGATGAGGGGATCTCTGTTGCTGAAGTCGGTCCGTTGACATGGGCCTTGGGCCGTTTGCTGATGGCCCTGAGTTCTAGTGCATTGGCGACGGTGGGTGAGCCGATACCGCAACGGCTGCACAGCATCGCCGCAGAGTTACAAGAGTGGGCTAAGGACTGTCCTGAGAACTTCGCGAGTGCAGCGGCTATGGTGCAGGGGGAAATTGAGCGGTTGCAGGGCCGGGATGGGGCGGCGATCGATCAGTATGATTTGGCGATTGATCTGGCTCTGGAGCATCATTGTCCGCAAAATCTCACCTTGGCCAATGGCTTGGCGGCTCAGTTTTGGTTAAAACGGGATAAAGCGAAAATCGCTCGGGTGTATTTAGCTGAGGCTTATACGGCCTATCAACGCTGGGGAGCGCGTTATCAGGTACAACAGTTGGCACAAGAGTATGGCTCGTTGCTGTCGGTGGCCACCTTAGCGCTTCAGGCGGAGCATCATCCCGATGCCTTGAGTAGTCGGGTCAATATGAGTTTGGATTATACGCGATCGCGGGCGGCGGTTTTGGATGTGACCACGGTGATGAAGGCGGCCCGCTCTCTCTCGGGGGAGATTGTCCTCGATCGCCTTTTGGGTAAGTTAATGAAGTTAGCCATCGCTAACGCCGGAGCCACACGAGGGGCGATTATTCTCGATCGCATGGGCCAACTGACGTTAGAGATCGTCCAAACGGTGGGAGATATCGATGATGAGGGGGATGATGAGTCGGCGGAGGAGTCGGTGGAGAATCAGGGACAGCGGCCCCAGGAACAGGGGTTACGGCCGGGGATTGCGATTGAAGCCTGCGAGAGTTTACCGCGCTCTGCGATTCATTATGTGGCCCGAACCAATGAGAGTGTGGTGCTTAATGATGCGACGGCGGAGTCGGCATTTGTCAATGATTTATATATCCAGAAGTTTCAACCGAAGTCGCTGCTGTGTTCTCCGATTCAGGGGAAGGGGAAGTTAATTGGCCTGTTGTATTTGGAGAATAATCTCACCGCTGGGGCGTTTACTCGCGATCGCCTCGATGTTTTAATGCTACTCTGCGCTCAGGCGGCGATCGCCCTGGAAAACGCCCGCCTCTATGAAAATCTCAAACAGTCGGAACTCCGAGAGCGCGATCGGGCTCAACAGTTACGAGATTCCCTCGAAGAACTCCAAGAAGCCCAACTGCAATTAGTCCAAAGTGAAAAAATGGCAACCTTAGGTCAATTAGTCGCCGGGGTTGCCCATGAAATTAACAACCCCGTCGGCTTTGTTGATGCCAATCTCAGTCATGCCGCTGGCTATATTGAAGATTTACTCGGGTTACTCGAACTCTATCAAGAGAAATTCCCCGATCCTGGCGAAGACATTGAGGACGAAATCGAAGAAATCGACCTCGAATTTATCCTCAAAGACTTACCGCAAATCCTCAGTTCCATGAGTGTCGGCACCGATCGCATCCGTCAAATCAGTCGTTCCCTGCGCACCTTCTCTCGCGCCGACACCTCCGCCAAAGTTGCCGTCAATATCCACGAAGGCATTGACAGCACCCTAATGATTCTCAAACCGCGCTTAAAATTCACCCAAACACGTCCAAGTATTGAAATCATCAAAAACTATGGCGATATTCCCGAAATCAAATGCTATGCCGGGCAACTGAATCAAGTGTTCATGAATATCATCGCTAACGCCATTGATGCCTTCGACGAAGTGAATGAGGGTCTTACTTTTGAAGAAATCGAAAAGAATCCCAATCGTATTACAATTTATACAGAATTAGTGGATATGACTCCTTCTGATGACGCATCTGAGACCTGTCCCGACTGGGTCATTATTCGCATCCGCGATAACGGACCAGGAATGCCTGAAGAAGTATCTCAAAACATCTTCAATCATCTTTTTACCACGAAAGCTGTTGGTAAAGGTACCGGCTTAGGACTATCAATTTCTCATCAAATTGTAGTTGAAAAACACCAGGGTCGTCTCAGTTGTTTATCGACAGTTGGCGAAGGAACCGAATTTGTCATTGAAATTCCCATCGAGTAGGGGCCAACCCCTTGCGGATTGCCCGCCTTCATGGGCGCTTTCTATTCTCGTTCGGCTAACTCCATCCAGCGAATTGTGGAGGTTTCAATCTGATGACTTAACTCCGCCAATTGGTGGGATAGGCGTTCTAAGACCACATGGTCATCGGGGGGATTTTGATAGAGTTGGGCTTCGAGTTGGGCCTTGCGTTCCTCTAAATCGGGGATTTGTCCTTCTAAGTGTTCGAGTTCTCGTTTTTCTTTATAGGATAACCCTGAGCTTGAACTAGATTTTGAGGCAGATTTTGAGGTAGATTTGGCTGATGCTGTCGTCGAGTAGGGGGGTTTCGGGGCCATGGCGGCGGATTCTTGGGCGGCCCGTTCGGCCCGTTCGGCTTCGAGTTGTTTGTAGTCGAGGTAAATGGAATAATTGCCGGGATATTGGCGAATTTGTGCGCCGGGTTCCATGGCGAAAATTTTGTTGACGGTGCGATCGAGAAAATAGCGATCGTGGGAGACAACGATCGCACAGCCGTTAAAGTCTTCTAAATACTCCTCTAACACCCCTAGGGTTTGTACATCTAAATCATTGGTGGGTTCGTCCAAAATTAAGACATTGGGGGCAGACATTAACACCCGCAACAGAAATAAACGCCGCTTTTCGCCTCCAGAGAGTTTATGTAACGGTACATATTGCTGACTGGATGGAAACAGGAACCGCTCCAACATTTGCGAGGCGGTGATAATACTGCCGTCAGCGGTTTTGACGAGGGTGGCATCTTCTTGAACATAGTCAATGACGCGCTGGTTTTGGTTGGCTGATTCGACTAGGTCTTCTGAATGTTGATCGAAATAGCCAAAATGGATGGTTTCGCCAATTTCAACGGTTCCTGAATCGGGTTCGGTGCGCCCGGTGATGATGTTGAGGAGGGTCGATTTGCCGGTACCATTGCCACCAATAATACCGACGCGATCTTGCCGGTCAAAACGATAGGTGAAGTCTTTAAACAGTTGGCGATCGCCGTAGCCTTTCCCCACGCCCTCTAATTCAATAACTTTCTTGCCAATCCGTCGCGTGGGGGTAGAAATATTAACGTTCCCGATCTGTTGCTTAAATTCAACGTCTTGCATTCCTTCAATGCGTTGAATCCTAGCATTTTGTTTAGTACTGCGAGCTTTCGGTCCTTGTTTAAGCCATTCGAGTTCTCGCCGCAAGACTCCGGCGTGTTTGCGTTCTTGACTGGCGGCGACTTCTTCGGCGAGAGCTTTCTTTTCTAAGTAATAGGAATAGTTCCCAGAATAGCTATATAAATCTCCTCGATCCACTTCTAAAATACGGGTGGTTACTTGGTCGAGAAAGTAGCGATCGTGAGTGACTAAAACCAGGGCAGCGGGATAACGTTGTAGGTAACTTTGTAGCCAATCAACGGATTCAGCATCGAGATGGTTGGTGGGTTCATCCATTAGCAACAAATCTGGTTCTGCTAAGAGGGCTGCCGCTAGGGCGATGCGTTTACGATAGCCCCCGGAGAGGGTTCCTACTTTGACCTCTAAATCTTCAATCCCTAATTTTGAGAGAATAATTTTGGCTTCGGTTTCTAAATCCCAGGCGTTAGCCGCATTCATTTGTTCGGTGATGCGGGTGAGTTGATTCATCAGGCGATCGAGTTCATCTCCTGACGCTTGGGAGAGGTGATGAGACAGGGTTTCATAGTCGCGCACAATCTGCATTTTAGAGCCACAATCGCAGAAAACTTGCTCTAAAACTGTATGATCGGGGTCAATATCGGGCTGTTGGGGTAAGTAAATGACCCGTTTGTTGCGATTGACGAGGCGATCGCCCTCATTATAGGGTTCAAGGCCTGCCAATATCTTGAGGAGGGTTGATTTGCCGGACCCGTTAGTCCCAATTAAACCAATTTTGTCTTGGGCATCGACACTTAAACTGGCATCCCGTAGAATTTCTTTGACACCAAAGTCTTTAGCAATAGATTTAAGGGTGATGATACTCATAAAACGTGAGAATAAAAGGTGAGAGAGGAACGGGTGAATGTCTGGGGTGAAGGTCAGACAGTTGGGCTGGAAATTGTCTTTAAAATTGTCTTTAAAATTGTCTTTAAAATTTTCTCGGACTTAACCAAACTTCATTATAATCGAAACTGGACAAGGATTTGCCCGTCGTGGCTCCCGAGAGCCTGCCGAGGGCCAGTCCAGGCCCTTGATCTTTCTTGTGGAGGGCGATCGCGCCGTGGGCAAAAGGCAAAGCCGGTTGACGGTAGCCAGTGATCTCAGCCTGATGATTCAGATTCAGCGCTGGTTTGAGGAGTTTTGTTTGCAACAACCGAGATTGTCCCATTGGTCCGATAATCGTCTCTACTGTCTCAAGTTAGCTATTGCTGAGGGATTTAGTAACGCCGTGCGTCATGCACACCGTCATCGTCCTCCCGATACCCCCATTGAGATTCAGCTTTCCCTAGAGTGCGATCGCCTCGAAATCCGCATTTGGGACTTTGGCCAGCCGTTCAACCCAGAACAGATCCCTGAACCGGAACCCGGAACCCTGCGTCTAGGGGGCTATGGCTGGTTCTTGTTGCGACGACTGTGCGATCGCGTCACCTACCGCCGTAACGCTGATGGACGCAACTGTCTACTGCTCGAACACGCGATCGAGACTCCCTCTGACTCTCTGTCCTCAAATTAGCCCCTCTCCCTAAGTAATTTCCCGGAGAGGCGATCGCCAAGCTGAAGAACAGACTAAAGCGAACTGAGATCTCATCGCCCCGACCGTTGCGACTGAGCCTCCAATCAATCCCTATACTGGTGGCAAGAGTGGTTAAAGCACCATGATAGGACAAGACGATCGCGAACCTAAGATGAAAAAAGCACTAATTTGTGGAATTTCCGGGCAGGACGGCGCTTATCTTGCGAAATTTCTCCTCGAACGAGGCTACGAGGTCTGTGGAACCTCCCGAGATGCCCAAATGTCCTCCTTCAAAAACCTGGTGGCCCTGGGGATTCGCGATCGCGTCAGCCTCTACTCGATGAGTCTGACCGACTTCCGCAGCGTCCTGCAAGTCCTGGACAAAACCCAACCCAACGAAGTCTATAACCTCAGCGGTCAAAGTTCCGTTGGACTCTCCTTCGACCAACCCGTCGAAACCCTCGATAGCATTGCCACAGGAACCCTCAATCTCCTCGAAGTGATCCGCTTTATCGGCTCTCCCATTAAATTCTACAACGCCGGTTCTAGCGAATGCTTCGGCGATACCCAAGGGACTCCCGCCGATGAAGATACCCCCTTCCGGCCCCGCAGTCCCTATGGTGTAGCCAAAGCCACCGCCTTCTGGGAAGTGGCTAACTACCGCGACGCCTATGGACTTTTCGCCTGTTCCGGGATTCTCTACAACCATGAATCCCCCCTACGTCCCGAACGCTTCGTCACTCAAAAGATTGTCGCCACAGCCTGTCGCATCGCCCAAGGGAGTCACGAAACCCTCTATTTAGGCAAAACCAGTATTCAACGAGACTGGGGTTGGGCACCGGAATACATCCAAGCGATGTACTTGATGTTACAACAGGATATCGCCGAAGATTATGTCATCGCCACAGGATGCACCTATAGCTTGCAAGACTTCGTTGAAGCCGTGTTCGCTCATCTAGGACTGGACTCGAAGGACTACGTCACCACCGATGAACGTCTCTACCGGCCTACCGATATCGCTGTGAGTCGTGGCAACCCCGCGAAAGCTAAACAGCAGATGAATTGGCAAGCTGAGTATGATATGCCCGAAGTCGCACGGCTGATGGTCGAGGCCCGCTTGCAAGAGTCCCCCTAATTGGGTTAACGGCTTCGGCTAACGGAGTTGAGCGTTGTTGAGCGTTATTGAGCGTTGCCGTTTACCAAAATATTTTCTTATTGTCAACCTATTGTCAAGGTGACTTGTTCATTTTCGATTGTTAATGTTCCGTTAAATCAGTATGACCACCCATCCCCATTCCTCTGTCACCGACGATGTTACCAACGATCGCCCGGCGTTGCGATCGCTCCAACATCGCCAATCGATGCACCTATTTGTCTTCTTAGAAATTTTCTCCTGTGAAGGCGGGATTCAATCCTATGTCAAAGATGTCTTACGAGCCTACGAACGAGCCGCCGCTGCAAGTCCCCAGGGCCAACGAGCGGAGGTCTTACTGTTACGAGATGGAGTTGGCTGTGATAACCCCTTTGAGCGCTCAGATAGCGCCTATCTAAGCTTCTGCTATTTCAAATCCGCCTCATCCTGGTGGGGACGTTTCAAGTTATGTCAAGGACTGCTCCGACGACTGTTACGCCAACGGCCCGCCTCCGTCATTTGCGGCCATGTCAAACTCGCTCCCCTGGTGCGTCTATTCTGTCAGCCGTTGGGGATTCCCTATCGTGTCATGACCTATGGTAAGGAAGTTTGGGACCCACTCGGCAGAGGGTCCCGTCAGGCGCTCCAACAGGCCCAAGAAATCTGGACCATTAGCCGCTATAGTCGCGATCGCGCCTGTGACTCGAATCAGCTCAACCCCCAACAGTTTAAACTGCTTCCCTGCGTCGTTAATGGGGAGATCTTCTCACCAGGACCCAAACCGCAGTATCTCATCGATCGCTATCACCTCGACCAGAGTCGCGTCTTAATGACCGTGGCCCGATTGTGGTCTGGGGACATTTACAAAGGCGTTGATGTGACCCTGCGGGCCTTACCCAAAATTCTCCACCACCACCCTGACGTTAAATATCTCATCATTGGCCGAGGCGACGATCGCCCCCGCCTCGAACAACTGGCCCAAGACTTAGGCGTTGCACAACAGGTCGTCTTTGCTGGATTTGTCGCCACTGAAGAACTCCCCGACCATTATCGTGTGGCTGATGCCTATGTGATGCCGTCTCAAGAAGGGTTTGGTATCGTATATTTAGAGGCTATGGCCACGGGGATTCCCGTGTTGTCCGGTCAGGGCGATGGGTCAGCAGACCCCTTGCAAGATGGTAAATTAGGATGGCAGGTTGCCCATCGAGACCCCGAGGCTGTGGCTGAAGCCTGTATTGAAATGCTACAAGGTGGCGATCGCCGCGTCGATGGCTCCTGGCTTCGGGAGGAAACCCTCGCTCAATTCAGTGAAGGGGCCATCGCTGGACGATTGCAACGGCTGATGGGCTTTCAATAGAATAAAACCCATAACCTGAAAGTAACGTCAGCACCCCCGGCTGAAGCACGGGGGCTTCGTGCCCTCCCCTTCAGGTAGCTGACCAGCTTAAGCCTTAAC
>LJZT01000111.1 GCA_001314905.1 Phormidium sp. OSCR | reverse complement strand
CCAGACCAGCCGACAAACACGAAGCGATCGCGTTTGAGCCAGTCGTCAAGTACGTCGAACCAGCTTCTTTCTGGTCCGCGGCTTACAGCAATGGTCATAATATCGTCAAGCCTCCTTGCTTTGAAAAATTGTGCAAGGTTTTAATTAAGTTAACATAAGTATATACTATGCCACCAAGTTCTCCAGAATGCTACCCAAGTTTCTAAGAAAGTCGCGGAAATTCCCGCGCAAAGCAGGGACTGAAGGGGTTAAAATACATTAAGAATTTTTCAATTCTGTTGTGCTTAAAGCGTCCTTATCACACTTAATATTTTTTGTCAAGACTTAGGTAATTTTTTTTAGGAATTAGGTAGAATTTACTATGACTGCACAGACGATTAGCACCAGCGATCGCACCTTAAAACAGCCCGTGTTAGGCTCTCGACGCTTCAGTAACTACTTTTGGGCCACGGTTGTTCTCGTCGGCGGCGTTGGCTTCTTGCTTTCGGGGATTTCGAGCTACACCCAAGTGAACCTTCTCCCCTTCGCCAATCCCACCGAACTCATTTTCGTACCTCAAGGCCTGGTCATGGGGTTGTACGGAACCGCCGCCATCCTGCTGTCAACCTATCTCTGGCTCGTGATTCTCTGGGATGTTGGCGGTGGCTACAACGAGTTCAACCTCGAAGATGGAACCGTAACCGTGTTTCGCTGGGGATTTCCCGGCAAAAACCGCCGCATTGAAATTAGCTGCGATGTCAACGACATCAAATCCATTCGCGTTGACATCAAAGATGGCGTGAACCCCAAACGAGCCTTATACCTGCGGGTGAAAGGAATGCGGGATATCCCCCTAACCCGCGTCGGGCAACCTCTGTCCTTAGCCGAAATCGAAAATCGCGCCGCTGAGTTAGCACGTTTCCTCGCCGTTCCCCTCGAAGGCTTATAAGATTAGCTCAGTCCAAGTTATTGGTCACAGACTCATGCAACCTTTGACCCAATCCCAGGACCGTTGGTGGCGACTGCGCCTGACGGTGTTAATTGTTCTCAGTATCACGGTACTGGCCAGTTGCACCCAAGCCACGGATCTCACTCAAACCGATCCCGCGTCAACACCAACTGCAACCTCTGAAGTTCAAGCCGCCACAGAGATCACACCTCGCCTAGAAGGGATGGCGACTGTGGTGATGGTCGTTAATGGTTCCCCCATCACCCTTGACATCAATGGCGAAGATGCCCCAGTGACCGCCGGGAACTTTGTAGACTTAGTTCAGAAAGGAGTCTATGACGGAACCAGCTTTCATCGTGTGGTGCGAGAGCCAGATCCCTTTGTGGTTCAAGGGGGAGATCCCCTCAGTACCGATGCCAATGTCCCCGCGTCACGACTAGGAACGGGGAATTATGTCAATGCTGAGACGGGGGAAGCTCGCTATATCCCCTTGGAAATCAAACCCCAAGGAACCGATGAGCCAGTGTATGGTCAAACCTTAGCCCAAGCTGGAGTTCGGGAAGCGCCCCTATTACAACATCGTCGAGGGGCCGTGGCTATGGCGCGATCGCAAGCCCCCAACTCCGCCTCAGCCCAGTTTTATATCACTCTCGATGATCTCAGCTTCCTCGATGGCAATTATGCCGTCTTTGGCTATGTCAGCGAGGGGATGGAAGTGGTTGATGAGATCCAACAAGGCGATCGCATTGAATCAGCCCGAGTCAGCGAAGGCTCAGAAAATCTCGTTCAGTAGTGGTTGCAAAAGTCCGAGTTTTAATCACCGGAATGGGGGGACGCTCCAGCTTAGGAACGTTGCCGACGAGTTGGCGTAAACTCCTTCAGGGAGAATCAGGGCTGCGATTGCAACAACCCTTTCCCACCCTACCCAGCAAACCCCTCGGGATGCTGGGTTCTCAGCCAACGGAGTTGAGCGAACTAACTCACCAAGCCGTACTCATGACCCTAGAGGATGCGGGATTGACTCCTCCCCTGGCCGATTGCGGCATTGTTGTCAGTTCTAGTCGCGCTCAACAGGGGCAATTAGAACAACTCGCGACTCAATGGGCCAAACAGGGCAGTTTTTCGAGCAGTTTTCCAAATCCTAATGCCTGGTATGCGGCTCTTCCCTATACCCCCGGAACCCTCGCCGCCGCCCTTTGTGGCAGTCATGGCCCCGTTTTGTCACCGATGGCCGCCTGTGCTACGGGGATTGCGGCGATCGCCCGAGGTGTACAGTTAATCCGGGAAGGCACCTGCGATCGCGTTTTGGCCGGGGCCGTCGAAACGCCCATAACACCTCTGACGTTAGCCAGTTTTGAGCGTATGGGGGCTTTAGCCAAACAAGGCTGTTATCCCTTCGATCGCCAGCGAGAAGGCCTGGCCCTCGCCGAAGCTGCGGCCCTAGTTTTCCTCGAACGAGCCGATTTAGCCCAACAGCGACAGGCCCGGATTTACGGCGAAGTCCTCGATTTTGGTCTCACCGCCGATGGCTACCATGTTAGCGCCCCGCAGCCCGAGAGTTTGGGGGCGATCGCCGCCGTGAAACACTGCCTCGATCGCAGCCAACTCACCACCCCAGACATCGACTATATTCACGCTCACGGAACCAGTACCCAGCTCAACGACAGTCGCGAAGCGGCCTTGATTCAATGGCTATTTCCCCAAGGGGTTCCCGTCAGTTCCACCAAGGGGGCAACGGGCCATAGTATCGGGGCCTCAGGAGCCTTAGGCGTGGCCTTTTGCCTCTTGGCGATGACAGATAGCCACCTCCCCCCTTGTGTGGGCCTGAGAGAATCGGCGTTTGACTTAGATTTAATCACTCAAACTCGTGAACAAGAGTGTCATCACAGTCTCTGTCTGAGTTTTGGCTTCGGCGGGCAAAATGCCGCGATCGCCCTTTCCCGGTATTCCCCTTAAAACTCAATCCCCAGTTGGGCCGGAACTCCCTGAGAAATGGGATGTTTTACCCGAGTCATCTCCGTCACCAAATCCGCCGCCTCAATCAACACCTCCGGTGCATAACGGCCCGTCGTCACCACATGAGAGAGGGGAGGACGAGCCTGAATCGCCCCTAAAATCGGTTCAACCTCTAACTGCTTATTTTTGAGAGCGATATGCAGTTCATCGAGAACCACGAGAGAAATGTCGGGATCTTGAATATAATCTATCGCTTGCTGCCAAGCCGCAGCGGCCATCTGGCGATCCTGTTCGGGGTTCTGAGTCTCCCAGGTAAAGCCACCTCCGAGGGTATGAATTTTGACGGGAAACCCCTGTTGAGAGAGTTTTGTCAGCAGGAGGCGATCGCCGTCGGGGTAAGCCTCGGAGTTTTTGACAAACTGCACCACCGCACAGGGGCGATCATGGGCCAAATGACGATACACCAAATTCATGGCACTACTGGTTTTGCCCTTACCGAGTCCCGTAAACAGAACATAGAGGCCTTTTTCCTGGCCCTGTCGTGCTTCATGGGACTTGTCTTTGGCGGCCTTGATCTTCCGTAGCCGCTCTTGTTCCTTCTGCGTCTGTGAATCCGTTTTATCAGTATTGGTCATGGAACCCCTTAGAAAATCATCTGCATGAACAATCAAAGCTCTAAATAACGACGGATTGGTGTTAAATCTAAATAGTCTTCGATCAATTGTGCCATGTCATCGTACAGTCGCCGTTGTACCGCCTGCCAACTCTCGGCGGCGGGTTGATACCCCTCGACTCGGGCCAGGTGCATGAGAGATTGACGGACGGCTGAGGACTCAAACAGTCCATGGATATAAGTTCCCAGGGTGCGATCGCCCCGCAGTCCCTCGCTAACGCCATCAGCCAACAAGACAGGCCCATAAGTTGAGTCATTAACTCCCCTGGGAGACAATGAGGTTTGCCCCATATGAATCTCATAGGCTTGCCAGATCTCATCTTCCCATTGGGCCGTCACTTGACGCACCGACTTCGAGGGGGCAAACTCCGTGACAAGAGGCAAAAGTCCCAAGCCAGGAACTCGGCCCGCATCCCCAGCTAATCCCGTCGCATCAATCAGCCAATCCCCCAACATCTGATAGCCGCCACAAATGCCGATGATGGGAACGCCGCGAGATTTGGCCTGGCTGATGGCGGCGGCTAAGCCTGTTTCCCGTAACCAGGCCAAATCTCGCAGGGTATTTTTACTTCCAGGTAAGACAATGAGGCGGGCCGCTTGTAATTGCTGAGGCGATCGCACCCATTTCACCTGTACCCCATCATCTAACCGCCAGGGCTGACAATCTTGGGAATTAGACAAATAGGGAAAGCGAATCCAGGCAATGATCTCTCCCTGGCCGCTGTTGGATTCCTCCGCCTCCTGACACAAACTATCTTCACTTTCAGGTTGTAGGGCATCCTGATAGGGTAAAGTCCCTAAATAAGGTAAATGAGGTAAATGCTGTTGAAAGTGGGTTGCAGCTTCAGCAAACAGGCTCAAATCGCCACGAAATTTGTTGACCACCAATCCTAATCCAGCCTTTTTAAGAGCTTCAGGAATTAACTGATAGGTTCCCACAGCCTGAGCAAAAATCCCTCCTCGTTCAATATCCCCCACCAATAACCAACGTCCTTGTAAATGGGAAACGGGACGTAAATTCACAATATCTCGGTGCATGAGATTCAGTTCAACGGGACTTCCGGCTCCTTCTATCAGGAGAACATCACAGCGAGATTTCCAGTCTTCTAAGGTCTCGACAACGACCTGCCAAAGAGATTCAATATGACGATAATAGAGTTTGGCGGGGATATGCTCTTTTGCTTGCCCTAAAACAACTAATTGTGAGGTACTATTACCCGAAGGTTTAAGTAAAATTGGGTTCATTTCCACTTGGGGCTGCAACCCACAAGCTAAGGCTTGGGCGGCTTGCGCTCGACCAATTTCTCCGCCATCTAAGGTAACATAGGAGTTATTGGACATATTTTGTGCTTTGAACGGGGCAACCCGAACCCCTTGGCGATACAACCATGCCCCCAAGGCTGTTGTTAGCCAGCTTTTGCCGGCATTAGATGAGGTTCCTAGAATCGAAATGGCTCTCATAAAATGTTTGGTTATTTCAGTGGTTTTACTATTGAGTTTTGAGGTTTCAGAGTTAGACGTAAAATTCATTGCATCAGGGTGGATTATTCCCCCGACACTTTTTTGCATTATATACCGAATTGTAGGGGCAAAAAAATCCCTCCCAGGAGGGGCTAGGGGTGGTTTTTCTCCTCCCAGGAGGGGCTAGGGGTGGATTATGCCCCTTGCCGTAGGGTCATAATTTGCGATAGATTCCCCTGATCACCATGAACCCTGAAGACCCGTCCTGCATCGTATTTACATTACTAATATTTGATAATTTATTCAACATTTTTTTTAACAAATAAGACTCAATTTTGTTGCTAATTTTGCCAAACATCTTATAGAATGAAGAGTAGTAATTTTAGTCTAACGCCATCTGCGAGATTACGAAAAAACGAGATTGTCAAAGAATGTGGCCAAGACAACAACTACCAACCCCCAGTTTTGCTAAAATGAAGGGTCTTCCCTTCGGTCTATAGACGGTCAAGTTTTTGTCTTCTAGTTTAGTTTCCCAAAACCACACAATAAACCATGGCTAGTACCCCAAAAATTTTAAAAGAACGGCGAGAATATAACACTTGGGTCGCCAATGAAACTTTTGAAGACTATTCTCTACGCTATGCACCCAAATCCTTCCGGAAATGGTCTGAATTTTTGGTAGCGAACACAGCCTTGGGGGGAATTTCCTTTCTAGCCCTTGAGGCGATCGGTGGATCTCTGGTCATTAACTACGGATTTTTTAACACATTTTGGGCAATTAGTCTAGTCAGTTTGATTATTTTTTTGGCAGGGATTCCCATCTCCTATTACGCCGCAAAATATAACATTGACATGGACTTACTGACTCGGGGAGCTGGGTTTGGCTATATCGGCTCAACAATTACATCGGTCATTTATGCCTCCTTTACCTTCATCTTCTTTGCCTTGGAAGCGGCCATTATGGCTCAGGCCCTGAATCTCTATATACATCTACCCTTGCCCTGGGGATATTTACTCTGTTCATTGATTATCATCCCCATGGTCTTTTATGGGGTGACCTTTATTAATAAATTGCAACTGTGGACACAACCGCTTTGGTTGATCCTGATGGTCAGTCCCTATTTGTTTGTCTTGCACCGAGAACCTGATGTTTTTGCTCGTTGGATTGAGTTTGGGGGAAATGCAGCCAACCAGTCAGGCTTCAATCCACTACTATTTGGGACAGCGGCGACGGTTTCGTTTTCCCTAATTGCTCAATTGGGTGAACAAGTCGATTATCTACGATTTTTACCCGATCGCACCCCCGAGAATCATCGCCGCTGGTGGTTAGCCGCCATAGCTGCTGGCCCAGGTTGGATTGTTTTAGGTTGGGCCAAGCAGATTGGAGGCGCGTTTCTGGCCTTCTTGGCCCTAGAACATGGGATTTCGACCCTGAAGGCGAAAGAACCTGTGTATATGTACTTAGCAGGATTTGAGGATGCCTTTAGCCGCCCAGACACTGTGTTGGCGGTGGTGACGCTGTTTGTGGTGGTCTCCCAAATCAAAATTAACGTCACGAATGCTTATGCGGGGTCTTTAGCTTGGTCAAACTTCTTTTCTCGTCTAACTCATAATCATCCGGGACGAGTGGTTTGGCTAATTTTTAATGTGGCCATCTCGCTGCTGTTGATGGAATTGGGGGTGTTTGACACCTTAGAGGCGGTGTTGGGACTGTATTCTAATGTGGCGATCGCCTGGATTGGGGCCTTAGTGGCCGACTTGGTGATTAACAAACCCTTGGGCTGGAGTCCCTCCTATATTGAATTTAAGCGGGCTCATCTCTATAACATCAATCCAGTGGGGTTTGGTGCAACGATTATTGCGTCGTTGGTGGCGATCGCCGCCTTTGTAGGAACCTGGGGAGATTACGCACAAGCCTATTCTCCCTTTATTGCCCTTGGTTTGGCTGTCGTTCTCTCACCACTACTGGCCAAACTCACTCAAGGACGATTTTACATTGCCCGTGCCAATATCTATCAAACCCAAATCGAGGCAGCCCATATCATCGCTGGCCTCGATGACCGGTTAACCGGGGCAGTTCGGACTCTAGATCATCAAGATTTGATTGACTGTTGTCTGTGTGACAACTCCTATGAACCCCAGGATATGGCCCATTGTCCAGTCTATGACGGGCCAATCTGTTCGCTTTGTTGTAGCTTAGATTCTCGTTGCCATGATCGCTGCAAACCGGCGATCGACTGGGGAGAGTTTCCTCTGTTACAGCCCCTGCAAACGACCTTTCATAGCAAAATAGCCCCTCACCTCGATCGCAAGGTATTACGCTTCCTAGGGGCTTTTACCCTCGTCGCAAGTATTACGGGACTCTTATTTGTTGTGGTGGCGTATCTGGGGTTGAAAGGGTTACCGCCGCGATCGCCGCAACTCGATGAAGGCCTGTTGACGGTGTTTGTAGCACTCTACGCTCCTCTACTGGTGATTTTAGGCATCGCCTCCTGGTGGTATGTGCTGAGCGAAGAAAGCCGAGAACTGGCTGAGGAGGAGTTGGCTCAACAAAATCAACAACTGGCCCAGGAAATTCAAGATCGGCAACTGGCCCAGAATGCTCTCGAAGATCTGACTGAAACTCTCGAACAACGAGTTAAAGAGCGTACAGAAGAACTGTTGCAGGCCTTGAATACCCTCAAGGAGACTCAGGCCCAGTTAGTGCAAACGGAGAAAATGTCAGGTTTGGGACAGTTGGTGGCTGGGGTGGCCCATGAGATCAATAATCCTGTCAATTTCATCTATGGCAATTTGGTTCACGCCGATGAGTATATTGGGGATTTGTTGGGGTTTATCGAACTGTACGAGCAGAATTGTCCTGTCGATGATCCCGAGGTGGCTCAACGACGGGATGAGATTGAACTGGATTTTATCGCTGGGGATATTGTCAAAATTCTCGGTTCGATGCGGGTTGGGGCTGAACGTATCCGGGAAATTGTCTCCAGCCTACGGAATTTCAGTCGTCTGGATGAGTCGGAGGTGAAACCGGTGGATTTACATGAGGGGATTGAGAGTACCTTGACGATTTTGGGCAATCGCCTCAAGGCGAAGTCCGATCGCCCTGAAGTTAAGATTATCCGAGACTATGGCAGCTTACCCGAGGTGTTATGTCATGCGGGTTCGATAAACCAGGTGTTTATGAATATTTTGGTGAATGCTCTTGACGCCCTCGAAGAGCGCGATCGCCAACGTACCGTTGAGGAAGTATACGCTCGGCCGAGCCAAATTCGTATTTCGACGGAGTTGGATGGGCAGGTGGTTCGGGTGAAGATTGAAGACAATGGCTTGGGGATTCCCGAACACCTGCGATCGCAAGTCTTTGATCCGTTCTTTACCACTAAGGCGATCGGCAAGGGAACTGGGTTAGGGATGTCGATCTGTTACCAGATTGTTGCGGATAAACATGGGGGCCGACTTTTCTATCAACCGTCGGCTGACGGCGGGGCTGGTTTTGTCATTGAGCTACCTCAGCAAACTCAAACCTTGTCCAAATAAGCATTTCAAGGATTAGGGCTTTCGTTTTGAGCGAGATTGGGCCTCGATTTAGGAATCTGAGCGATCGCGGATCACAGAACCATCTAAACTCTTCTTTAGTGATGCGCGATCGCCGTGATCCGATCACAGCCGAGGGATTGAGGGCGATCAAACTCGCTCAATCTGATACAGATTCCTGATACAGATCCTTCAGTCTCAGGCAGTTCACAACTCTCTAGAGATAATCACAACCCAGGGTATCCCGAGTCTTGTTGCCCGTGACAGGGTTTGTTCCTGAGGCGATCTCACATAACTCGACTATGGTGTCATCGCTGAGAAAGATATCGGTAAAGTCGGCTCCCTCGATATCAGTGTTGCGAAATTCCGAGTTATAGGCGAAGGCACTCTCAAGGATGGCATTTTTGAGGTTGCTTTCTAAGAACAAGGCTGAGTCTAGGGTGGCGAAGCTCAAATCGGCTCCCTCTAAGTTGACGTTTTTGAATTTGGTCCGGAACAGTTGTACCCCTTGTAAGTTGGCCTTGCTGAAATCACTAGCACGGATGGTTGCTAAAGTAAAGTTGGAATCTCGTAGATCTTGACCGGAAAAGTCAGATCCATAGAGAGTTTGCTTTTCATAGGCTACGGCTTGAGCTTGGGAATTGTCCCAAGTGAGATCCGCTACGGCGAACATGAGGATGCAGATGATGGCCAGGCTAATGTTGAGGCTGGCTTTGGCTGCGATCGCCCATGGCTGACACCAATACTGTTCATCCTTGTATTTCACAATCGTTCTCTCCCATGACAAAAGGTTACAGTCCGTCTCACGACAGGCACTCCAAGGCTCATCCTAGCAGGAACACCCTGGGAACTCTAGGGGAGGATCTCGTGGCTCAGTGGTTGCGGGGATCTCGGGTGCGTGTGTTACATCAACGTTGGCGATGTCGTTTGGGGGAGTTAGATCTTGTGGCGGGGTTCCCCGCAACGGCTCAACAGGCGAAAACTCTCGCATTCGTGGAAGTTAAAACGCGCAGTCGCGGCAATTGGGATCACGATGGACGAGGTGCTTTATCGGCGGCTAAATGCCAACGATTGCAGCGAGCGGCTTCCTTGTTTTTATCTCGCTTTCCTCAGTATGCTGAGCTTCCCTGTCGCTTTGATTTGGCTTTAGTTCGTTGTCAGACTCTTCCTAACCGGGGATTGAGGGAGCCTGTCGACACGAAACTGCCCGATATGATTGCGATCGGACAGCCTGTGATGATGAACCAAGTTCAACTGACGTTACAGGAGTACCTGGTCGGTATTTTAGACTGAGGTTATTATATTCGTCACATGAAATAAGACAATCATAGAATATCAAGCAATTGCCATCTAATGGTTTATCGTGTTTTAACGGGTAACGTCTGAGTGGCGAGGGCGGTGAATATATGCTGAAGATGACCCTGATGAGGAAGTGCGATCGCCGCCTCAATACTGGTTCAAGCCAAGGTTTCGGGACAATAGCCGAGTCCCCGAACAAACTGACGGCGGAAGGCTTCAATTTCTGCGGTGTCTGGGTTGCCATGACAGACAACAGCCACTTGATAGCGTCGCATAACGTCCACAGGAGCCTGATCGGTTTCTAAACTCCACATCGCCATTTGCACTCGGATGTTGGATGGGTAGGGAATTCCCACTTCTTTGAGGTAAGCTTGGAAATTACCATGATCCTGACGACTCAAGGGGGAGTCCATCTTAACTCGTAGAACCCATCCGTCGATTTGGTGAATGACGGTGATGAAGCGAACGGGAAAGTTTTGTCGTTTGAGATGTTCAACGACCCGTAACGTCAGGCTAGCGTTGGCAAGATAGTAGAGGTAATCCATAGAGAGTGCCTTGAATTGGGGTCTATCCCTATGGTCGCTGACTCAGACCCAACTTCCTAGGGTGAACTCCCCATAGTTAGATGGGGAAGGTTCCCCAATCCTAAGTCAATTGCGAAAATTGCTGAGGGAGGCGATCGCTGGATTTGACCCTGAAAATCCTTGATCCCATTCCTCGTACTCCTGTTCACTGTTGATGATGTCCTGGTTTAAATTCAACTATGATCCCCACGTCTGAGGATGATTTACAACTCGATTCTTATGATTATCATTTACCCGAGGAACGGATTGCTCAGAATCCAGTTACCCCTCGCGATCATTCCCGGTTGCTAGTTGTCCATTCGCCGCAAGATCACAGCCATCAAGTCTTTTGGCAGTTACCGAATTGGTTAAAAGCAGGAGATTTATTGGTTTTAAATGATACTCGGGTCTTACCAGCTCGTCTTTATGGTCATAAACCGAGTGGGGCCAAGGTGGAGGTACTGCTACTCGAAGAACAGGCGGAGAATCGTTGGTTGGCTTTGGTTAAACCCGGTAAGCGTTTGAAACCGGGAGCTGAGATCCGTTTTGATGCTTCCCAGAGATTTGATGCGTCCCAGAAATCGTCGGCTGCGGGTTTAGGAGCGTTTCAAGCCAAGGTTCTGACAACGGACGAGGCGACGGGAGGTCGGGTGTTACAGCTCATTCCACCCTCGGGACGAACCGTTTTAGACACCTTAGAAGATTATGGGGAAGTTCCCTTCCCCCCGTATGTGACGCAGTCTCAAGCCGATAGTAGTCAATACCAGACGGTTTATGCTCGCGAAGCTCGATCAGCGGCAGCTCCTACGGCGGGATTACATTTTACGCCCGATCTGTTACACCAGTTACATGAGCAAGGTGTGTCTCAGGCCTTTGTCACCCTTCATGTTGGGGTGGGAACGTTTCGCCCTGTGGAAACGTCGGATATTCGTAAGCACGTCATGCACCAAGAGTGGCTGGATGTTCCCGCTACAACCGTCGAAGCCATTCGTCAGACTCGAGCTCGGGGAGGACGGGTGATTGCGGTGGGAACGACGGCGGTGCGATCGCTCGAAGCGGCTGCTGGCCAACAGCCATCAGGGGAGATTACGCCGTTTTCGGGTAAAACTGATCTGTTTATTTATCCGGGATATCGTTGGCGGGTGGTGGATGGGTTAATCACAAACTTCCATCTTCCTAAGTCCAGTCTGATGATGATGGTTTCGGCTCTACTGGGACGACAACGACTCTTGGAGCTTTATGAGGAGGCGATCGCCGAAAATTATCGATTTTTCTCCTTTGGGGATGCGATGCTGATCATGCCTGAAGCTCGCTCTTAGCAAGTGTTTCAGGCTTATGCGTCTCTCGGTATCAGAGATTCATGAACATTATCCTTGACATAAGTTAAGCTGAGTGTAAAGATTAGTCAACTTGATCGTTCATCTTCCTATCGGTCTAAACGATACAAGTGGGAAGACGGAAGTAGGGCTTTTGCACCGAAGGAACGCACCGCATCCTTAACAAATTTCCTGAATTTGAGGTATTACAGATGTTGGTTGCCTGCTTGGTTGCCCTTGCGTTTGCCGTTGGCTCCTTTTTCCTCAGCCTCAACACGACTGAGGAGATGATTAAGGTGGCAGCGGTAGGCGTGGCGGGACTCTGTGCTGTTTTGAGTCTTTACTTTGCACCCTGGATTGTCAAACTTGTCATTTTAGCTATCCCGTTTCTCTGGGAACGTTTCTCTAAAGTTAGCCGTTTTGGCTCTCGCCAGATTTAAACGTTTCCCTCGATGACATCGGAAGCGTAATTCGCTAGCAAACCCCCCTGAGATAATCCCAGGGGGGTTTTGTGCTTGTATCAGTTGTGATTGAGTCGGGATGACAGGATTTGAACCTGCGGCATCCTGCTCCCAAAGCAGGCGCGCTACCAAGCTGCGCTACATCCCGATGCTGAGTCACATTTTAGCTGCAACCTTTTAGAGTATAGGAGATCGATCGCCCTCTTGCCAACTGGTTTAATTGGGCAAACTGCGATCGATTAGCCGGGGTTGGCTCAAATTTGGGCAGCGATCGCGGTACGATCGACCTATCTCACTAGGGGAGTGCCATATACAGATGAAGCTACAGGACTTTCTCGGTACGGATCGCAAATACGATTATCAGGATATTGCCTCTGATGAGGAACTGACTCGTCAGATTCAGGTACGCCTGATTGATCTCGGATTACTTGAGCCTCCGGCAGATGGACTCTTTGGACCCTTAAGCACGGCTGCCTTAGACCGCTTTCAAAGCTTGATGGATCTAGAGGAACTTGGTTATCTTGGGGCAGCAACAGCTAAATTTATGATTCAAACCCGGCGGGATGATTTGCCTAAACCCCCGCCTGAGTTGAACGTTCTTAAAAACACAGTCTTCAAAGCGCGGCCCGTGGAGTCATCAGTCCTGGCTGATACCGAAAAACGCTCAATTCCCGCTGGGGAGAAATTTCGGCTCGTCGACTATGAAGAGGTACGCAATCATTTACGTATTGCCCTGCGGGATGTCGCCTTCCCTAAGCGGGGGGATGCCGGCAAGGTCGAAGATTCCAAAATCTGGTATGCCTTCCGAGAGCATGTGGAAATTTGGGAAGAAGAGGATCGTCAGGTTCCCCTACATAAACCGACGACGATCCGTCTCGATGTGCCTTACAAGTCCCAACTGGACAATTGGTATAACCCCATGGGGTCTTGCAATGTGACCTCTTTAGCCATGTGTTTAGCTTTTTTGGGGGCTTCTCGCCGTAGCTCGGTCGGGCAGTTTGAGGACGAACTCTACGAATACATGATTAATCGCGGTTGGAGCCGTCACAGCCCTTACGATTTAGCGCGAGTGGTCCGGGATTATGGCTGTCGTGACACCTTTCGCACTAATGCCACGATTGAAGAAGTCCAGGATTGGTTGGCAGGGGGGAATCCTGCGGTGATTCATGGCTATTTCACCTCGTTCGGTCACATTATTGTCCTCGTTGGCTATGATGATCGCGGTTTTATTGTCCATGATCCCTATGGCGAATGGTTTGAGTGGGGCTATCGCCGGGATTTAAGCGGTGCGTTCCTTCATTACTCCTATAACTTGATTCGTCGTGTCTGTATTCCTGATGGCGAGTTCTGGGTGCATTTCATCTCCCGTTGAGAGATCGCTTGCTTGGTTTTTCCTCCTGCATCTGATGTTCTATCTTTATGTCCCCTGGCTTGCCGAGGGGACATTGAGTTTCATGCTGATGTCGAGCCAGGGAGCGCGTGAGATGGGGGCGCTCGTGGAAATATAGTCGACTCCCGTTTCGGCAATGGCTCGCAGACGCTCTAGGGTGATGTTGCCTGATGCTTCAATTTTGATGTTGGGGTTTTCTTGGCGAATCAGTTGTACGGCCTTGTCTAAGTCAGAGAGGGACATATTGTCCAACATGATGATGTCCACTCCAGCGTTGAGTGCCTCTTGGACTTGTTGTAGGGTTTCTGTCTCGACTTCAATGGTGAGGGGATAGGGAATATGGGGGCGAATTTGAGTCACTGCTGCGCTTAGGCTGCCGGCTGCGGCAATGTGGTTGTCTTTGATCATGATGGCATCGTCAAGTCCCAGGCGATGGTTAATGGCGCCTCCGACGCAGGTGGCATATTTTTCGAGTAGTCTCAGTCCAGGGGTGGTTTTACGGGTATCTGTGAGCTGTGTGGGGAGATCGGCGATGGTGTCGACGTACTCACGGGTACTTGTGGCAATGCCACTGAGACGCATGATGAGGTTTAGGGCGACTCGTTCTCCCATGAGTAGGGTTTCTAGGTTTCCTTGGAAGCGGGCGACGACTGTACCTGCTTCGCAAGCGGTTCCCTCCTTATATAGGACTTCGCTTTGGATTTGGCGATCGAGTTGCTCAAAGACCCGTTGCGCCACAGGTAGGCCAGCCATCACGCCGGGGGCTTTGAGCGTCCATTCTGCGGTTCCTTGTCGAGATTGACCGTTGAGTAGACTCTGACTGGTGCGATCGCCCCGTCCGATATCTTCGGCCAGCCAACTTTGGATCAACGGATCTAAAACCACCCAGGGGGGTAAGACAGGAGATAGGCTCACAGGAGATGTCCCTCATTCTGAATACGGCATGTTCAACCATACCGTTCGCTGAGGAGGTTTCGTCAGGGATTTTCTGGGGAGGCGATCGTTAATCGGTGTCTCTCCCAAAAAAAAGATCTGAGCGGCCGAGCCGTCAGATTGGGGGTCAAAGGGGGTAATCTCGGAAAAAATCAAAAAAATTTTTCGGGCTGAAAAGCTTACCCTGAGGGAGTTCCAGAGCAAGGCAGCAAAAAAGTTGCC
>LJZT01000110.1 GCA_001314905.1 Phormidium sp. OSCR | reverse complement strand
TGTTCCCTGTTCCCTGTTCCCTGTTCCCTGTTCCCTGTTCCCTGTTCCCTGTTCCCTGTTCCCTGTTCCCTGTTCCCTGTTCCCTGTTCCCTGTTCCCTATTCCCTATTCCCTATTCCCTATTCCCTATTCCCTATTCCCTGTTCCCTATTCCCCTACCTCAAAACCTGACTCATGTCAAGATTTTGATCAATAAAATCCGTGAGATTTTCCAAAAGCGTTTCGCGCTGTTCCCGATAATTGGGAATCCCTGTCGGTAACGCCTTCAAGCCCCGTTGTTGCCGTAAGCGGTTCAACCAA
Source organism: Phormidium sp. OSCR (assembly GCA_001314905.1). Lineage (GTDB taxonomy): Bacteria > Cyanobacteriota > Cyanobacteriia > Cyanobacteriales > Geitlerinemataceae > Sodalinema. Next base: position 15,020 of record LJZT01000110.1, on the reverse strand, counting down.
GTCCGTCGCCAGGGGCCACTATCAAAAATGCCATGCAGATAGGTTCCCCAAACCGACTGATAAGTATCGACGATCCCTAACTTGGCATCCTCAAACAGCGGTTTAAACTCGTCGGTTTTGGAGAACTTGGAATGGCCTCGATGTAACTCATAGCCCGTCACCTGTAGGCCAACATGAGGATAAGTCGAGGTGAGCGATCGCTGACGAGCCACCTTCTGCGGTGTAATCACCGTCGTCATCGGCAACAACGACAACCCCTCAAAACGACCCTCAACCCCTTCTATTCCCTCAGGATCGGCTACAAATTCACCCAACATCTGAAAGCCGCCGGAAATCCCCAACACCGTCCCCCCCGCCGCCTGATACTCCAAAATCTCTTGCGCCATCCCCGAATCTTGTAACACCTGTAAATCGGCCAAAGTGGTGCGACTTCCCGGCAAAATCACCGCATCGGGATAGCCCAACGACTGCTTGGGCGAGATATACTTCACCCGCACCGAGGGTTCAGCATCAAGGGGGTCAAAATCCGCAAAGCCCGTCAAATGGGGTAAACGAATGACCGCCACCGTCACCTCTGGATGGGCTGGTTTCCCATGACGTTTCAAGAGATTTAACGTCCCCTGATGGGAGCAAGCGATCGCATCCCAGGGAATCACCCCCAACACCGGAATCCCGGTGCGATCTTCGAGCCAAGACACCGCCGCGCGAGATACAGCTTCAGGGCCACGCCATTTATTAATCACAAGGCCGCGAATCAAGGCTCGTTCAATGGGTTCTAATAACTCCAAGGTTCCCACCACATGGGCCAAGGCCCCACCGCGCTCACTATCGACCAACAACAACGTCGGTGCATTCAAATAACGGGCCACCCGCATATTGGCTAAATCCGAGGCTTTCAGATGCACTTCCGCCGTACTCCCGGCCCCCTCACAGACGAGGAGATCAAACTCCCCGGCCAACTGATCCAAACATTGGCGAACGACGGCCCAACCCTCAGCCTCAGCCCAACGATAAAACTCATTGACACTCATCGTCTCAGTTTTGACCCCTTTGACGATCATCTCAAACGTCGAATCTCCCTTGGGTTTTAATAACAACGGGTTCATCTCCACCGCCGGCGCAATCCCCGCCGCCCAAGCCTGTAGGGCCTGAGCGTAACTCATCTGACCGCCAACTTCCGTCAAATAGGCTTGCTGGCCGATGCTCGCTCCCTTAAACGGAGCAATGCGAATGCCTTTACGAGAAAGTAGGCGACAAATCGCCGTTGTAAGAATTGACTTTCCGGCCTGAGATGTTGTCCCCAACACGGTAAGGGCTTTCATGCAAAACTGCCTCTGAACAACCAAACAGATCCAACCTGATGCCGGGGCGATCGCCCCATTGCTCCCCTGCTCCGTCGCTCCAATCTTACACAGGAATTTGGGAGATGTCAGATAGACTCTGCGGCTGAGCGATGCCATCTGAATCCGAGAGACGAGCCGACAAGAGCCAGAAAAATCTCGAAAAGTATCTAGAAAATGCTGCCGTGGCACAGTAGCATAGACCAATACCAGCCCGTTGGTCTGATCCTCTCTTGCCAGAGCTAACCCATCCCTTAATCTTATTCCTTCGCTGCTCCCCCAGACTCGCTACAACATCTGGAACGGCGATCAAGCGCTAGTATCTCGAAGACCCATCCCCTATGGTGATCGGTCGATTCGGGATTGTCCGTCGTTGTCCCGAGGCAATGATCTAGCCCTATCCACTCATTACACCGCGCGATCGCATCTCTATATCATGGCAGTTTTACACGGGAGTTGGCTCCTCAACGACAATTACTTCTTCCTCTGGGGAGAAACCTGGCGGCGTCTGCATCCTGAGGCTCACCCAGCCGGCGAAATGACCCCCATCGTCGCTCATCCCTTCGCCCTTAGCCCTGAGGAACTGCACCAGAGTCTACAGCAACATCAGCTTCACCTCGCCCAGGACTGTCCTCTACAGGAGCAGCCCCTACAACTCCCGAGTGTCCAAGATGATAGCGGCCAACTACGTCCTCTGCATTCGGCCCGGCCCGTTCCCGAGGCTTCGACGGTGACGCTACATCCGTGGCGCGTGTCTGGCCTGCGTCTGCGCCCTGAACAAACGTTAGATCTGTTGCGTCAACTGCCCCTGACGGTGGCCGAGACGGACCAAAAACAAAGTCTGGTTGGCCCCGACTTAAAACTGTGGCAACATCTCAGCCGTTGGAGTTTAGATCTACTGGCTCGCGGTAAATTTGTCCCCGGATTTGTCATCTGTCCCGATGGGCATCTCGAAGCCCGTTGGCAACTCCTCCTTGATAGCCCCCAAGATAGCGATCGCCTCTACCGCTTCAGTCAACATTTTCCTGATGTCTGTCGTGCGATCGCACCTCAGGCCCTCAACCCTGACAGCAGCCACCCCACTCCCGAGTCTCTGATTCGCAGTTTTCTCAGTGCGATCGTTGACGAGCAAGTGCGTCAGAACCTTGCCAAACCGGCTGAGACCCCGGTTCCCCCATTGCTCAAGGAGTGGTTCACCGCTCTGACGAGTCGCAACCCGAGCCTCAATCTCAGTCTCAAACAAGCGGACCCCCTAGCCAGCACCCTCAACACCTGGCTCGCTCCCGTTGAATCAGCCCTATTAGGCCAAAACCAATTTCGCACCGCCCTACGTCTAGAGCCACCCCAACAAAGCGGCGACCCCTGGTGCTTAGAATTTCTCCTGCAAGCGGTGTATGACCCCAGCTTTACCGTCTCCGCCGCCACCATCTGGAATCACCCCGTCGATCAGCTCACCCTCGGCGGCCATAGCATCAATCGTCCTCAAGAAACCCTCCTCAGTGGTCTAGGCCTGGCCTCACGACTCTATCCCACCCTCGAAGCCAGCTTGCAAACCTCCCGCCCTGAACGCTGTACCCTCGATAGCATTCAGGCCTATGAATTTCTCAAAACGGTACGTTGGCGGCTTCAGGAAACGGGATTGGGGGTGATTTTACCCCCGAGTTTAGAGAGTCTCGATCGCCCCTCGGGACGTATGGGCCTGCAAGTGCGAGCCGAAGCCCCCAAACCGGGACAAACCCTTGGTCTGCAAGGGTTACTCAACTTCCAATGGCAGTTAAGTCTCGGCGGAAAAACCATCTCCAAAGACGAATTTGACCATCTCACCACCCAGGGAAGTCCTCTGGTTGAAGTCGATGGGGAATGGGTGGAGTTGCGGGTGGCCGATGTGCGGGCGGCGCAAGAGTTTTTCAATAATCGTCAGGGAGAGTTGTCTCTCTCCCTCGAAGATGCCCTGCGCATCAGTATGGGAGATACCCAAACCCTAGGTAAACTGCCGGTGGTGGAGTTTGAAGCCAGTGGCCCCATGCAGGAGTTGATGGATACGCTCACGGGGAAACGAACCCTGGAACCTTTGCCGGCGCCAGAGTCCTTTGTGGGCCAGTTGCGGCCCTACCAAGCCCGAGGAGTGGGTTGGCTGGCGTTTCTGGAGCGTTGGGGGTTGGGAGCTTGTTTGGCTGATGATATGGGGTTGGGGAAAACCATCCAAACGATCGCCTTTTTGCAACATTTACAGGCCCAGGAGGCGTTGACTGGCCCCGTGTTGTTGGTTTGTCCCACCTCGGTGTTGGGGAACTGGGAGCGGGAAGTGAAGAAGTTTGGCCCGTCGCTGTCGGTTCAAGTCCATCATGGGGCGAAACGGGCTAAGGGCAATCTATTTATTTCTACGGCTAAACAGCATGATATTTTGATTACCAGTTATGCTCTGGTCTATCGAGATTTAAAGCTATTGAAACGCATCTCTTGGCGAGTTTTGGTCTTGGATGAAGCGCAAAATGTCAAAAATTATCAAGCCAAACAAGCTCAGGCGGTGCGACAACTCCAGAGTGAGTTTCGCATTGCTTTGACGGGGACACCGGTGGAAAATCGCCTGGCAGAGCTTTGGTCGATTCTCGATGTTTTGAATCCGGGCTATTTGGGAGATCATGGCTTTTTTAAACGTCGCTTTGCTATTCCCATTGAGCGCTATGGAGATACGGACTCTCTGAATACCCTGCGATCGCTGGTTCAGCCCTTTATCCTACGTCGTCTAAAAACCGATAAGGATATCATTCAAGATTTGCCCGAAAAACAAGAGATGACTGAGTTTTGTCCTCTCACCCCTGCCCAGGCAAAACGTTATCAGGAGTTGGTACAAGCCTCGCTCACTGAGATTGAATCAGCCGAAGGAATCCAACGGCGGGGGCTAATTTTGGGATTATTAACGCAACTCAAACAAGTGTGTAATCATCCTCAGTTGTTGGGATTAAAAAACAAGAAAAGTAAAAGCGGAATTTTGGCGAAAATGAGTCAGGATTCTGGAAAAATTCAGCGACTCGAAGAACTCCTGGATGAATTGATTGCGGAAGGCGATCGCGCCTTGATTTTTACCCAATTTGCAGAATGGGGCAAAGTCCTAAAAACCTATTTAGAAAAACGACTGGGTGGAGAAGTATTTTTTCTCTATGGGGCAACCCGCAAAGCTCAGCGTGAGGAGATGGTGGAACGGTTCCAAGACGATCCCCAAGCACCGCGTATCTTCATTCTCTCCCTAAAAGCCGGGGGGACTGGGTTAAATCTCACCCGCGCCAACCATGTGTTTCACGTCGATCGCTGGTGGAATCCCGCCGTCGAAAACCAAGCCACGGACCGCGTTTTTCGCATTGGTCAAACTCGCAATGTTCAGGTTCATAAATTTGTCAGCCAGGGAACCCTGGAAGAAAAAATTCACGACCTCATTGAGAGTAAACAAGCTCTAGCCGAACAAGTGGTAAGTTCCGGCGAATCCTGGCTAGCAGACCTTGATACAGACCATCTGAGAAACTTACTCTTGCTCGATCGCACCGCCATTGTTGAAGAGGAATAAAGCGGTGTCACTCGGCCATGAGAACCGTGCCTTTGGTGGGTCAAAACTTGTGGGTCAAAACTGGCACACTCAACCTTGGACAGTGGCCAATTCACCAGACTACAATGGAGCTACCCTAAAACAGACAATCGTCTGTTTACCCCTATCTAAAAAGGTTGTCCCATGTTAAATCGTTACATCCCGATTTGGACTGTTGTTGCACTGACCGGTTTGTTTCTCATCGCCCCCAACCCCTCGGCCCAAGCTCAACGTTCTGGCCCCGTGGCTTTTCAGCCCCCAACGGACGAACGTTTACCCGATTCCGCCGGCGGTGCCACTCGTCCCGCTTCGCAAAAGTGCCGTCAAGACCCCAATAGTGAACATTCTTTATCGGCGTTAATTCCGTCGGGACAAGTGGGACTGACCACGACTGACACTCCCGCCATATTTGTGTATCTTCCTCCCACCCAAGCAACGAGCGTCTATTTCAGTCTGAAAAATGCACAAGATGAAGAACTGTATAGTGAGATTATTCCCATCGAGGAAAGTGACGGGATTTTACAGGTCGAATTGCCCGCAACCGTCGCCCCTTTAGAACTTGAGCAAACCTATCACTGGGACTTAGGAATTTTATGTAATCCTGCTCAAACAGATCTTCCCTGGGTCAGTGGCGTCCTACGCCGGGTCAGTCCGACCGATGAAATTCCCAGTGATTTTGCTCAATGGTCTCCGTTGGAACAAGCGGCTTGGTATGGTGATGCTGGCTTGTGGTACGACACCCTCAATCTGTTAGCTCAAGAGTATCGTCAAGCACCCGAGAATCCACAAGTCCTTGAAAGTTGGACGAATCTCCTAACGACCGTGGGCCTCGGCGAACTAGCTGAGGAAGCCTTCTTGACGTTCTAAGCCCAAGTCTCGGTGAAGTTAGGGCCAGTTCTAGTTTCACCACAGCCAGAGAGCCAACAGACCGATATAGTTAAGGGAGACCACGTTTGTCCCCAACGTCCCCTTAATGGCAGGGTGCATCCTCTCACATCGTCCGAATCTGGCCATACTGCACCGACTAATCTGTTCATGCAAAGACCTCGATGGGCAACTCGATGGGCAAAAGGTAATCGCTGGCGAGATTCGGTTTTGTCAGTCCTGATGGTCATGGTTGCTGTGGTCGTCCTGGAGCGTCAGGGAACGTTCCAACTGCTCGAATGGGCAACCTTAGATCACTATTTTCGCTTACGTCCTCCCGAAGCGCCCGAGACTCGCATTGTCTTAGTCACCATTGATGAGGATGACCTGAGAGCCGTGGGAGGATGGCCCATCAGCGATCGCATCTTAGCCCAAACGATCACCAATCTCGCTGAGACCAACCCCGCTGTCATCGGTCTGAATATCTATCGTGATTTGCCCGTCTCTCCGGGTTCCGAGGCGTTGCAACAGGTCATGGAGACCCGACCGAACCTGATTGGGGTTCATAAGCTGATTGGCGCTCCTGTGGCCCCACCGCCTATCTTGGCCGAGCGAGGCTTGATTGGCTTTGCTGATTTTGTGCGAGACCCCGATGGCAAGATACGCCGCAGTCTCCTCTCTCACCCCGATGCACAGGAGCAGGTGCAACTGAGTTTTGCGGCTCAAGTGAGCTTATTCTATCTACAACAGGAGCATCAGCTAGAGCTGAATGTGGTTGATCCTCAACGGGGCATCATGGAGTTGGGTCAGGCCCGCTTCATTCCCTTAGGAGGGGTCGAAAGTGGCTATGGTCAGACCAATGCTGGGGGCTACCAAATCTTAGCGAACTATCGCGGCGGACAGGAACAATTTGTCACAATCTCGATCCGGGATGTGCTGGCCAATCGCCTCTCACCTGAAGCCCTTGAAGATAAAATTGTCCTCATTGGTACTGCTGCCCAGAGCTTACAGCAAAGTGTGTATACCCCCTACAGTGACACCAACTCGAACTTTGCCAGTTCGAGTCTGGTGGTGCAGGGAAATTTTATTAGTGAAATTATCGGAGCGGCTTTAGAGGGACGACCCCTCTTGCGGGGGATTTCGGGTTGGCAAGAAGTGCTGTGGACGCTGATTTGGGCCATCAGTGGTGTCATCGTCTCCCATCGCCTGTTGGGGGAACGCCAATTTAATCGCCGGTCTCAGATGCTCCGTTGGCTCTGGTTAGGAGGAACGTTAGTCTTAACGGGAAGTTTACCGGTCTTGTTGAGTTATCTGTTGTTTCAAGTGGGCTGGTGGCTGCCGGTGATTGCGCCCATCGCGGCCCTGTTTGGTACTGGGTTAGGTACGGCCACTGGCTTGATTCGGGAACGACAATATGAGAGCGATCGCCGTCTGTTGCAGTTTCTCGAAGCTTTACCGGTTGGTATTTGTGTGTTGAACCAAGATGGGACGGTTCATTATGCTAATGCGATGGCCGATCAAATTCTGGGGCAGATTGGCGTTCCGGGGAGTACTGATGAGGTGCGTCAGGCTCCTGCGGCCTATATTGCTGGGACGGAACAACCGTTTCCTCTGGAGCAAACCCCGGCTTGGCGAGCCTTACAGGGGCAACATTCTCAGGCCAATGCCCTCGATGTCGATTTGGGGGGAAAGCGTCTTCCTTTGGAAATGTGGGGGGCGCCGATTTTTAGTCGTCAGGGAGATGTCACCTTTGCGGTGGTGGCCTTTCAGGATATTACGTCCCGTCGTCAGGCTGATGCGGAGCGGGAACGGGCGACACGGGAGCTATTTCAGCTCAACCAGGATTTGGATCAGTCCCTGAATATGGAGGTTCAGTTAACGGATGCAGCGGCTCGTTTTGTCCCCCATGAGTTTCTCTCGTTTTTGGGCTATGAGAGTTTGGTTGATGTGCAGCTCGGCCAGGCGGTTGAGAAGGAAATGTCGATTCTGTTTTCGGATATTCGGGATTTTACAAGCTTGTCGGAGGGGATGAGTTTAGCGGATAATTTTAAATTTATTAATGCCTATTTGTCGCGGATGGAACCGGCAATTTCGGACAATAATGGTTTTATTGATAAGTATATTGGTGATGCGATTATGGCCCTGTTTGGTGGGGGGGCTGATGATGCGGTTCGGGCGGCGATCGCCATGTTGGACTGTCTGAGTGAGTATAATACGACCCGTCAACGTCCTGGACGTTTGCCTCTGCGTATCGGCATTGGCATTAATACGGGGTCCTTGATGCTCGGCACTGTCGGCGGACAGAATCATTTGGACACGACGGTGATCAGTGATGCGGTAAATTTAGCCTCTCGTGTTGAGGGCTTAACGAAACTCTATGGGACACCGTTGTTGATTTCTCATGGTACGTTTTTACAGCTTGAAGATACGAATAATTATATGATTCGCCTCATTGACCGAGTTCAGGTAAAAGGAAAGTCGCAAAAGGTCTCGGTGTTTGAGGTTTTTGATGCGGATCCGCCATCCTTAAAAGTGGCTAAGTTTGAACAACGTACAACCTTTGAACAGGCGGTACTTTTATATCATGTTAAGCAATATTCTGAAGCCCAAAAACTGTTTGAGAGCTGTTTAGAAAAAATCAAAGGCGATCGCCCCTGTCAAGTGTATATCGAACGTTGTCAGCAGATTCAAGGGGAGGATCAGATGACATCTGGAGATGATGACAATCAACTCTAATAACGTCAGGAAAATGGCAATTTCATGAGCGGCGTCAAAGCAAGATAAGGGGTCTGTCCCCTCATGGTAGATGGGTTATGACCGAGATTGCCTCAATTTCCGCAATTTAACGGATGACAGGATGCTGCCTATTCCAAGACAATGGAAGTAGCAAATGGCGTAGCTCGCCAATCGTCATCAGGGTGCATCGATTATGGTTAAGACAGATTGGGTTTCTCGACCCGTCATCGGTTTCAGTATTTTGCTATTGACCGCGATTAACGGGGTCATAGGTGCTGATTTGAGCTTTGGCTCACGGCTTCGCCTCGAACCTCTAACCCCGGTTCTCTGTGAGCGTCAGATTGACGCTCACAGCGCGGCGGAAGTGTTTGAGCCAAGAGATGATAATGAAGGTCAACCTCAAGAAACCGTCGGCTAAGGGGTCAGTTCACTGATCTGGACTGACGCGGATGGGAGAACTCGGGCCGGTTCGCTAATCTTCAGGCGAACCGTTCCGGGCAACGGGCGCTCAGAGCTGCTAAACAAGAGATAAGACTCGCATAGGAGTTAGGATGGGTTCCGTTGCCCTCAGCGGCGCTGGCCTGACTTTTCAGCCCAAAAAAAACAACTACACTGGAGACACGGATATCAACCGGGGAGGCGATCGCCCCCTGCTTCATCCTCGATCATCAGACTTCATCTACGGACAAAATCTATGCTGATCGCGCCTCCCCGTTTCCGCAATAAGACGGGGCCATCTGAATCTATGTGTAGCAGTTTCCCCGTTCGAGACCGATTACGGCAATGGCGAACCAGACTGGGGTCGATTTTTGGTACAACGGGTGTCGTCCTAGCGGCAACGACTGGGGGACTGTTTCAAATGTTTGAAGCGGCGATGTTAGATCGCTATATTCAATATCGCCCCCTCGAAGCCCCTGATCCTCGTATTGTCCTAATTACTATTGATGAGGATGATATCGAAGAAGCGGGGCAATGGCCCCTGTCTGATGAGCGGTTGGCGATTTTGCTCGAAGCGGTGCGATCGCAGCAGCCTCGTGTGCTAGGACTGCATCTGTATCGGGATGTTCCCATTGCACCGGGGAGCGATCGCCTCTCGCAAGTGTTGGCGAATACGCCAAACCTGATCGGTATGGAAAAGTATGTGGGCCAATCGGTGCCACCACCGCCGATTTTGCGACAGCTCAATCAGGTGGGGTTAGCGGATATGGTCATGGACCCCGATGGGGTGATTCGTCGAGCGTTGGTCTCGGTACGTGACGATGAGGGTAATATTCGCAATAGCTTCGCCGCCGCCTTGGCCCTGATGTATTTGCAACAAGAACAGATATCCATCGCGCCTGATGCACCGGGAACCAGTCGCGTCCAGTTAGGCAAAACCCTGATTGAGTCGTTGCGTAAGAATGATGGCGGTTATGCTCAGATTGATGACGGTGGCTATCAAATTATTCTCAATTATCGTGGCTCCCGAGAGAACTTTGAGAGCATCTCGATGACCGAAGTGCTGGCCGGCGAGGTTGCCGAAGACCAGTTGCGCGATCGCATTGTCATCATCGGCCCGGTGGCCCCGAGTCTCAAGGAAGGTTACAACACCCCCTACAGTAACCGAACCCGCGATCGCGACACGCAAATGTCGAGTCTGGTGATTCACGCCAATCTCACCAGTCAACTGGTGAGCGCGGCCCTTGATGGTCGCAAAATTATTCGCGTCCCGAGTCCCGCCCTAGAATGGCTTTGGGTGCTCAGTTGGGCAGCGGCGGGGACATTGATCAGTTGGTACTGGTGGCAAACGAGCCAGTTTCGTAGCCATACCTCCCCCGCCTGGAGTCTCCTACTGCTCTATCTGCTGGGACTCTGTCTGATTCCCCCCACCGTTGGCTATCTGGCGTTCCTGAACGGTCTCTGGGTTCCGGTCATTTCCCCCCTCGCCGCTGGATTGACCGCTAGTTTTGTGATTAGTTTGCATAGAATCCATCGTCTGCAAAAACTGGCCACTTGTGATGGCCTCACTCAACTAGCAAACCGCCGTTACTTTGATTTATATCTCGATCGCGCTTGGGGATTGAGTTTACGTCGCCAACAACCCATTTCCATCATTCTCTGTGATGTGGACTATTTCAAGCCTTATAACGATACCTATGGCCATCGTCAAGGGGATGACTGTTTACAGAAAATTGCCCAAACTCTGGCGCGATCGGTCCGTAACGGGGATGTGGTGGCGCGCTATGGCGGTGAGGAATTTGCTATCATTCTGCCGGGTACGACGCTCATGGACGCGCTGAACGTGGCGCAGCGGATGAATGAAAACGTCAGTCGTTTGCGCTTATCCCATCAAAGCTCAGCCGTTGCCCCCTATGTTACCCTCAGTTGTGGGGTCGCCAATCTCACCCCGAAACTCAGTCACACCCCCCATCAACTGATCCAGGCGGCCGATTGTGCCTTGTATGAAGCGAAGGAACAGGGACGGAATACCTGTGTTTTGGGGCAAATTGCCGCTGATCCGGCGGCGGATGCCAACTGATTATTAACTGATTTAACGAGGACTTCTCGGGCGATCGCGTCTCAAGGCAAAATAGAAGTTCTTGTGTCTGTTCGCCTGGATACAAATCAAGTGTTAATCCTGTTTTTTTAATCCTATGTCTCAACCCACCATTGAATCGATCCTGCATGAAAAGCGTAGTTTTCCCCCCTCGGCTGAGTTTTCGGCTCAAGCCCGCATCAAAAGCATGGAGGACTATCAGGCCCTGTATGATGCTGCTGCGGCGGATCCTGAAGGCTTCTGGGGCGATTTAGCCGAGAAGGAACTGGAGTGGTTCGAGAAATGGGACAAGGTTCTCGATTGGAACCCTCCCACGGCCAAATGGTTTGTCGGCGGTAAACTGAATATCTCCCATAACTGCCTCGATCGCCACCTGGGTACCTGGCGCAAAAATAAGGCGGCCCTAATTTGGGAAGGAGAACCCGGAGACTCCCGCACTCTCACCTACGCGCAACTGCATCGGGAAGTCTGTCAGATGGCCAATGTCATCAAGTCCTTTGGCGTGCAGAAAGGGGATGTAGTGGGGATTTATATGCCCATGATTCCCGAGGCGGCGATCGCCATGTTAGCCTGTGCCCGTATCGGGGCCGTGCATACCGTCGTCTTTGGCGGCTTTAGTGCCGAAGCGCTACGAGAACGGCTCACAGATGCCTCCGCCAAATTAGTCATTACCGCCGATGGGGGCTATCGCAAAGATGCGGTGATTCCCCTGAAACCCCAAGTCGACAAAGCCCTCGACGACAACGCCATCCCCAGCGTCGACAATGTGCTGGTGGTACAACGCACCCAGGACAAGGTCAATATGGAACCCGGGCGCGATCATTGGTGGCATGATTTGCAACAAAACGCCTCCGCTGACTGTCCCGCAGCAGCCATGGATAGTGAGGATATGCTGTTTATCCTCCATACCAGTGGCAGTACCGGCAAACCCAAAGGGGTGGTTCATACCACCGGTGGCTATAACCTCTACACCCATGTCACCACCCAATGGACCTTTGACTTGCAAGATACCGATGTCTATTGGTGTACCGCTGACGTGGGTTGGATTACGGGTCATAGCTATATTGTCTATGGTCCCCTGTCCAATGGGGCAACCACGGTCATGTATGAGGGGGTTCCTCGTCCCTCTAATCCCGGCTGTTTCTGGGATGTGGTGGACAAATATGGCGTGACGATTTTCTATACCGCCCCCACCGCGATTCGGGCCTTTATGAAGGCCGGGGAACATCATCCCCAATCTCGTAATCTCTCCTCCTTGCGGATTTTGGGAACCGTCGGCGAACCGATTAACCCAGAAGCTTGGGTGTGGTATCACCGGGTGATTGGTGGCGAACGTTGCCCGATTGTGGATACCTGGTGGCAAACGGAAACGGGGGGCTTTATGTTAACCCCACTTCCGGGGGCCACGCCCACGAAACCGGGTTCGGCCACTCGTCCCTTCCCTGGCATTCTTGCCGATGTGGTGGATTTAGAGGGCAATCCGGTTGAGGCCAATCAGGGGGGCTATTTGGTGATTAAGCATCCCTGGCCGAGCATGATGCGCACGGTGTATGGGGATTTTGACCGCTTCCGCCGCAGTTATTGGGAGCATATTCAACCCAAAGATGGGCAACATTTCTATTTTGCCGGGGATGGCGCTCGCAAGGATGAGGATGGCTATTTCTGGGTGATGGGCCGAGTTGATGATGTGATTAGTGTCTCGGGCCATCGTTTGGGAACCATGGAGATTGAGTCGGCGTTAGTCTCTCACCCGGCGGTGACGGAAGCGGCGGTTGTCGGCAAACCCGATGAGTTACGAGGGGAGAGTATTGTGGCGTTTGTCTCTGTTGAAGAGGAGTATGACCCCTCTGAGGAGTTGGCGAAGGCGTTGAAACAACATGTCGTTGACGATATTGGGGCGATCGCCCGTCCGCAAGAGATTCGCTTCACGGATGATTTACCGAAAACGCGCTCTGGGAAAATCATGCGTCGTCTGTTGCGCAATCTCGCGGCGGGCCAGGAAATCTCGGGCGATACCTCGACGCTGCAAGATCGCGGTGTCCTCGATAAGCTGCGGGAAGGAGCGTAGGCGGGTCGTCGTTAATCGTTAACGATTGAGCTGTTCTGGAGAACAGTGAGCAGGTCTCCCTTGGGGAGGAGTGGGTGAGCCATCCGGTGTTGTAGCCGAGAGAACCACCGACCCCTCCCCATTGACGTGCCAGCCTTGAGCTTCCACTAAGGGGGCCGTTTCTTCGTGGCGGCTCAAGGAGGTTTCTGAGGGGTTGTCTTCTAGGGAACGCCAATCCACCCAAGTGGTTTCCGTAGCCAGGGACCCATCAGGATTCGGCGGTAATCCGCCTCGTCCCGTGACATAGAACTCGCTCTCTCGTCCCAAGGTACAGGGGTCTGTATCCAGGAGTGCCGCCACGTCGATGGGATTAGCGGCGAGGTCTACCAGTCCTGTTGCTGTATCGACTTCTGGGGTGTTCAGTTCCACGGAACCACTAAACTCAGCCCCCAGGTCTGAGGTGGCGGTGATGTCACTTTCGGGGGTGAGTTCGTCCCGAAATTCAGTGCCAAAGATGCCTTGACTATTGATAATCACGCGCCCTCCAGCGGCGTTGAGGGCGTTGGCGGTGATATCGCTGTTTTCTAGGGCCACCAGGGCATCAGCGTCGATGATGATATTACCTCCGGGGAAGTCTCCCTCGGCGTTGGTTTGGATGGTGCTACCCCGCCGTAGGATGGTGGTTCCGGTATCGAGTCGCACGTTGCCACCACGACCGCCGGTATTGGCGCTGATGTCGGCGCGATCGCTTAGGTGTAGGCGATCGGCTTGGACGAACACATCGCCCGCTGTAAAGTCATTGGCATTGGATGTGGCGTTATTGCTGGAGGATAACCGCGCTCCATCTCGCAGTTCCACAGTTCCGGCAATGAGATTGACACCTCCGGCATTCCCTTGTCCAGTTTCTTCAATGGTGCTGGCTAAACCACTCCGCCCGCGGTTGGGACTTAAGCTTGAAAAGATGGCGGTGTCATGAACTTCAACGGTTACCGTTCCCGCATTTCCTTGATTTAAGCTACTAGAGGATAAGAATCCATCATAGACTTCCAACCGGTCAGCAACAACGCTAACATTACCGGCATTGCCGCGTCCAGTTTCTCCCACAATACTCCCAATAAAGCCGTTTGATAACAAGAATGTATCACCCACTTCAATCGAGACTGTTCCTGCATTGCCTTCACCCGAGGTACTCGAAGATAACCCCGCGCGATTACTCACCTCTACATAGTTACCATGCAGGTTAATATCACCAGCATTTCCCTGTGCCATTTCTGCTACATTGCTCAAGGCTGCACTAGCAACCCCCTCTGAGTTTTCTCCGGAAATAATAATCGCTTCAGCCCCGTGGATATCTATCCGACCGGCATCCCCTTGCCCTGATGTACTTGAACTTAGCTCGGCTCCATCTCGGACTTCAACTCGATTGCTAACTACGCTAATATTACCCGCATTTCCTCTTCCGGTTTCTGCCACATTGCTAGAAGCAGCAGTAGACAAACCATCTAAACTTTCTCCCGAAAAAATAATTGCCTCAGACGCCTGAATATCTATCCGACCGGCATCTCCCTGCCCTGATGTAGTTGAACTTAACTGAGCTCCATCTTGAACTTCTACACGATTGCTGACTATGCTAATGTTACCTGCATTTCCCTGTCCCATTCCTATCACACGGCTCAGAACAAGAGCACTTGAGAAGTGTGCGGTGTCACCAGCTTCTATGGTGATATTTCCTGCATCTCCTTCACCGAGAGTACTTGAACTTAATATAGCTCCATCTTGGACTTCTACACGATTGCTAACTATGCTAATATTACCGGAATTTCCCCGTCCCGTTTCTCCCACATCGCTAGAAGTCGAACTAGAAAGACCATCTAGACTTTCTCCCGAAAAAGTAATTGCCTCGGACCCGTATATGTC